>JBBSPQ010000512.1:0-2835 GCA_038258585.1 Pseudomonadales bacterium | reverse complement strand
TTTCGGTTAGGTGGTGGTGTAAGTGGCAAGACAACACCGAACCTGATCGATGGATCACTCGCCAGAGGCGTGTTGTTTTTCGCGAACGGGAACAATGTGTTTGAGACGCTGGTTTTAAACCTCGTTCCGTATCCCTCTGAACGCATTATGCCATATACGGCGGCAGACAGGCCGGTATGGGAAGATGATGATCCTATGTTGAGCCGCAATCCTGGGAATGCGATTCTCAAAATCGCTCCCCGTGGTTACCTGGACTATCTCACCTGGCAAACATTTCACATTACCCTCTGGCCTCAAGAGGACGCTGCTGGCCAGACAATTGTGCCGCAGGCGACAGTTATCCCGGTTGCCCGCCTGGACGATAATGTCTACAGTCCACAGAAACGCTATTATCGGGCATCAGACGAAGAGGAGTGGAAATTTCTCTATTTCAATCCCGATAAAGCATTATGGCGCGACTATCACAACTTGCTAACCCTCGATAACGGTAAAGTGAAACCACCGGCGGTTGTAGACTGGCTGGCTAATTTGGCTGATCAGGGCTTTATTCCGGGGCATCAGCCGCTCCAGATCACGGCAACTGGAATGCTTGCAGACCAGGCTAAATCGATCTTTTATCGTCAGGAGCACATGCCTCTGCCTTCTACGTTACTCGGTGATCCAGATGCCACTTACATCATCTCCCAGGCAATTGCCGATGCTGAAAAAGCAGCCAGCGGATTGCGCGTTGCCGTCAACCTTCTGGCCGAGCACGTGCTGATGCGCGGTGGCGGTCAGACACCTGACAAAACCACACGCCAGAATCTGGTCAGGCAATGGGACATCCTGACACTCTACTGGATACATTTGGAGACAGATTTCTGGGATTTCCTTCACGCTCTCAGCACAGGCAGAGAAGAGTTAAACACCATCTGGCGTGACACCCTAGCCACGACCGCCAGAGACGCTCTAGCCGAAGCTAGTGCCCTCAGCGGCGATAGCGCAGCTGCATTGCGAGGTCAGGTGCTGGCAGAACGGGAATTGAGCAAGCAGATCAAGAAAGTATTTAATTGAGAGGTTCATAACATGATAGATAAGCAAAAAAAGTATCCGTTTATCGACTACCTGCAAAAACATGCCGAAGATCGCGCCATGCTCGCCGAATTACGACGCGGCCTGGGGCGGGCACCGGGAGAAGCGCCGGGCATGTTCCCCTATCTCGTGCCTTTCGTTCATGTGTCTTCGGAGGAGGATAATCTCTACCTGATCGCTTCATTGTTCGCTCTGCATCCGGTTTCGACTGAAACCGGTAACATGGGATCACCCCTGTATGCCTATGTGCAGTCCGTGTTTGACGGTGCCGCCACTGAACGTCGCTTTGTTCAACTGCTTAACTTGCACAGCAACTCACTCGTCAGCCCGCTGCGCCAGCATATCAGTATGCTGAAGGCGAAAGATATCCCCGTGAACTGGCACCAGTTGCTCCACGATTTAAGCTATTGGGGCCATCATTCGCGCTTCGTTCAGAAGCGCTGGGCCAGCCAATTCTGGCGCTCATCCGACAAACAAGTTTAACCAAGACCATAAGGAGTTCGTTATTCATGATTATCGAAATTCACGCGATCCAGACCTTTGGGCCATCCAACCTCAACCGCGATGACACAGGCAATCCCAAAGATGCACTATTTGGCGGCGTGCGGCGTGCCCGCATCTCATCACAGTCTGCTAAACGGGCCAACCGCATCTCGGAGATTTTCAGGAACGAGATTGGCACCGCGTCCGGCACGCGCACCAAGGCGCTTGCAAGTGTCATTACTAACGACCTGATTGACGCTGGTTTACCTGATGCTGAAGCTGCCGAACAAGCTAATTTGGTAACCAATACGGTGTTTGCAAAGCCAGGTAAGCAAGGCACATCGGTCATGGTCTATGTCAGCGAAGACGAAATCACGATGCTGGTTGAATACATTCTGGATGCCCGGCAACGCGGTGAACAGATAGACGCTGGTGCGCTGAAGAAGCAGGTCACCAAGCAGCTTCAGGGGCGTTCGCTGGCACCGGATATTGCGCTGTTCGGACGTATGCTTGCCGAGAACAAGGCACTTAGCGTAGACGCGGCTTGTGAGATGATGCACGCCATCTCTACGCATGAGGTCAATACCGCCGAGTTCGACTACTACACAGCCGTCGATGATCTGCAACCGGATGACACCTCCGGAGCAGGAATGCTCGGTCTGGTGGCGTTCAACTCCGCGACTTACTACCGCCATGCCCGCATCCATTGGGAGCAGTTGGTTATGAACCTGCACGGCGATACTGAACTGGCCCTTCGGACGGTCAGTGGCTTCATGAAGGCTTTCGCGTTGGTCGTACCATCGGGTATGAAAAACGCCTTTGTTAATCAGAATGCGCCCGATTTCCTGATGGCTGTACTGCGACCCAGCAATGATGGGCAATCGCTGGCCAACGCCTTTGAAAAGCCAATTCGTACTAAGGGTGGTAACGGCTTTGCCGAACCCTCCGTCCAGAAGCTCGTTGGTTATTGGGAACAGATTGATAAGGCTTACCGGCTGGAAACGCCACTACTATCCGTGATGAACCCGCGCAGCTACGAACTGGCTAGCGAAGAGATTGCCGCTGCCGTTCAGCCCAATCTGCAGGTATGGGTCGATCAGATCCTTGTAAACCTGCGTATGGAACCCGCGTCATGACGACACTGCTGCTTCGTCTGAGTGCCCCGATGCAAGCCTGGGGCACCCAGAGCAATTTCACGAATCGCGACACCGGGCACGAACCATCCAAGAGCGGCGTGATCGGTCTGTTATGTGCCGCTCTCGGCAGACCACGCTCGGCGAC
>JBBSPQ010000511.1:0-2835 GCA_038258585.1 Pseudomonadales bacterium | reverse complement strand
GGTAAGTTCCTTGTCCATTGTAGAGATCATCGACAAAGTCGCCGGTGTAGTTCTCTACGTTCTCGGACAACCAATGTTCCGAATATTTGTTCTCGGTCCAGTCTTTCACACCAAAAAAGTAGGAACCTTTGCCGTGGCGTTTATCGTTCTTCCATTCACCGATATAGAGGTTCGCTTTGCCATTCCAATAAGTCCCACGGCCGCTTCTTAGACCCTCCGACCAATTGCCGTCGTAATAAGCCCGCTCACTCCGCGACACCATCTCAGTCAGCTTGCCATTACCGTCATACTTGCCGTTCTTGAAATTGCCACGGTAGAAGTTGGCGCCGAACGTGGTCCTGATCTCTAGAACTCCGTAGCCTTCCATACAATCGCCGGAGGTACATTGTCGACTCACCTCCTCCACAATTTTTTCAGGCACTCTCAATTCACCGGCAGGAGATCTTTCCAACTGAGCCATGCTAACTCCCGGCAGGAGCACTAACGATAGCGCCAGCCAACCAGCCGCGCTGAATCGATAAAAAGCTTTCACTTTGAGGTTCCTCATTTGTGTAGATCTCCTTCCTGATTCAGTGATCAGAGGGATGTTAGACACTTGGTGATCATGGTAATTCCTTTGCCATTATAGGTGAACATCTTAGCCTATATGCCTTAACACGGTCAGGGGACTGGTATTCACTACCCGCTTTGTTGCTAAGACGCCTAACACGGCAATGATGATCATGCCGAGCAGTGGTCCCGTCAGCCAGACCCAATAATGCAGAGCGAACTCCTGTTGAAACACTCGCGTCTGCAGGTAGTAAAGGTTCGCTTCGGCGCCAATGGTCGCAATCACGCCCGCGATCAAGCCGATGCTTGCGAACTCAATACACAAGGCACTCAAAATCAATTTTCGCCCGGCGCCTAGGGTTCGGAGAATCGCGTTTTCACGGAAACGCTCGTCCAGAGTCGCCGTAACACAGGCCAGCAGCACCAGAGCGCCACAAGTCAGCACCAGAAAGGCAATCAGCTCGATGGCCGAGGTGACCTGCGCGATGATGTTCTGGATCTGCTCAATCAGGGCATCGATCTCGATGATCACAATGGTGGGAAATTGCCGCAGAAGATCGTTAATAAGCATCTTCTGCTCCTGCTCCATCAATGCTGTGGACAGGTAAGTACCGCCCATAGAATTGAGCGTACCGGGCGAGAAGATGATGAAAAAATTAGGCTGCATGTTGTCCCAACGCACAGTCCGCAGACTCTGTACAGTGGCCTCCAGCAATTGGCCCTGACCCACATCAAATTCGATAACATCGCCAAGCTTGGCGCCCAGACGTTCTGCGTAATCGTCTTCCAGAGACACGTAGCCAGGTTCTGCAACATCACCCCACCACGTGCCAGCCACGACCTGATTATCTTTCGGCAACTCACTGGTCCAAGTTACCTGACGATTGCTGACTCGACGCGGGCCTCGCCCCTCCTCCTCACCGTTGGCGACACTGCCCTCAAAACTGTCTGGCTCTGCCGCACTTCGTTCAGTGACGTTGCTTTGTTCGTCGTTGTCATTCATCCACGGACGTTGTGGCGTCTCCCCGTTAATGCGGGTAACCCCGGCGCTCATCATCGGGAAAAACTGATTCGGCTCAACCCCGTTGCTGCGGAAGAAGTTCTGTATCCCGGCCACTTGCGGCTCAGTAACATTCATAAGGAAATGATTTGGCGTGTTCTCGGGTAGCTGAGCCTGCCAGTCTTCGATCAGATCTGTACGTAGAAGCGTCAGAATAAGCAGCGACATAATCGTGAGTGAGAACACCAATACCTGCAGCACGTTCTGCTTGCGACGCCTACGCGTGGCGGACATTGCCAGTTTCCAAGCACTGCCGGCCTTCATGCCAACACTCGTGCTGGAGCGCAGCAAGAGCCAGGAAATTCCCGACAGCACTGCGACTACACCCAGCACAGCAAACACTAGAATACTGGTCAGCAGAAGGTCTTGGCTGTACCACAAAATCAGGACCAACGATCCGGCCAGTCCAACACCATACGGCAGTTGCGTGCCAAGCGTGTTGTCGTCCAAATCTTTGCGCAGCACGCGCAGTGGCGAAGTCTTGCGCAGTGCCAGCAGTGGCGGTAGCGCGAACGACAATAGGCAAATTATTGCCGTCATCGACCCTATTATATAAGGCGTAAAACCGGCAGCGGGAAGGTCAATTGCAATGACAGACTTCAGTGCCTGAAGAATCAGGGCATGAATACCCCAGCCCAGTACACTGCCAATAACGATAGCAATAACCACGAGCACTACCTGAATCGTCATGTAGATCGCCATGATCTGACCAGAGGTGCAACCCAGCGTCTTGAGAATAGCCACGTAGTCGAAATGGCGCTCGCTGTATCGTCGTGCCGTCAACGCAATCGCGACGCCAGCCAGCAGCACTGCGAACAGACTGCCCAACAACAGAAAACTCTCTGCCTTGTTAAGCGCATCGGCGACTTCCGCACTCTCGTCACGCACATCGCGTAATCTGAACTCTCCCGCTGTGCGGGAATCCAGCCATTCTGCATAGTTCTCCGGAGCATTCGAATCGCCAGCAAACAGGTACCGGTAATTGACCCGACTGCCCACCTGAATCACTTCGGTTGTGGGAACATCGGCGAGGTTAAGCATAAGGCGTGGTCCAGCGTTTTCCATCATGCCGCCCTGCTGACGATCAGGCTCCTGCACTATGATGCGAGTGACTTTTAGCGCCGCCTCTCCGACATAAACGGTGTCACCGATCTGCGCATTCAATGCCGGCATGACGCGGGACTCCACCCACACCTCTCCAGCAGGCGGGCCGCCTTCGAGAGCCT
>JBBSPQ010000510.1:0-2836 GCA_038258585.1 Pseudomonadales bacterium | reverse complement strand
TGAGGCGTAGTGGACTGCCAGCCACACTGTTTCCTGATCAGGATCTGTCCACTCCACTCGATGGCCGCACAACGCCGGAATCGTCACATAGTCGCCCGCACCCAGCGGCACCTGCTCACCGTTCTTCCAAGTCAATATGGCTTTACCCTTAACCACCATGACCCATTCCTCTTCCGGTTGTTCATACCAGAACCCGTCTTTGGAACGATGACCCCGGGACACAATGCGTTGAATACGCACCTCCTGCCCAAGCGCCAGTGTTTCAAAAACTTCATCCTCTGTCTTGACTGGCAGGTGAGAAAAAATATTTTCTACAGGACTCATGCTGACTCCGTCTGGAAATTTACTGTGCCCGATTCAGCCGTTGCCTTTATAATGTGCCGAACTCTGAAACCGGGACCTATTATGCTGAATCTGTCACTGAAAACACGATTTCTCTTTTTCATTGCCACTCTGGCCTGCCTACTAACAGCCAGCCTCGCCAATGCCCAGGACGCAAGACTGATCGGGGAATGGAGGGGTACCTTCAATATCAACATCGGTGGCGACCGCGAGCTTGTTTTCACCATCACTCAGGATGGAGAGGCCCTGAAAGCCATCTTCGACAGTCCGACTCAAGGCATGTACGCCATTTCTGCGGAGTCTGTAATGGTCAATGGCAACAACATTCAGATTCTGCTGCCACGCATTGATGGCATTTACTCCGGCTCAATCCTCAAAGATATGGGCAGTGACGGCCAGCCTGCACGAATCGATGGCGACTGGAGTCAAGCGGGGGAATTTATCCCCATTCTGCTTACACGCAAGATTGCCGACTAACAGCGAGGAGCGACCGATATGAAATACCTCCACACAATGGTTCGTATAACCGATCTGGACACCTCCTTGGATTTCTACTGCAACAAGCTTGGTCTGAAGGAAATTCAGCGCCGGGAAAGTGAACAGGGACGATTCACTCTGGTTTTTCTTGCAGCACCCGGTGACGAAGATGCCCAGATCGAGCTGACCTATAACTGGGATCCAGAACCCTATGGTGAAGGCCGTAACTTTGGCCACTTGGCCTACCGTGTCAAAGACATTTATGCGACCTGTGAAAATTTGCTGAACCATGGAGTCACCATAAACCGCCCGCCCCGCGACGGTCGCATGGCCTTCATTCGCTCCCCCGACAATATCTCCATAGAGCTGTTACAGGAAGGCGACCCCCTGCCGCCGCAAGAGCCTTGGTCGAGCATGGCAAACACCGGCAAGTGGTAGACAGAATTATTCATTTGAACTCAGGAACCGAAGATGCAATTACTGGATGGCAAGCAGTGCTCGGAGAAGATCAAGGCTGAAATAGCGCAACAGGTGGACGCAATCAAGGCGCGAGGAGGCAAAATCCCTCACCTCGCCGCAGTCCTTGTCGGCAACGACGGAGCCAGCGAAACCTACGTCAGTAACAAAGTGCTGGCCTGCGAACGCGTTGGCTTCCGTTCCACACTGGTCCGCATGGACGCCAGCGTCAGCGAAGCAGAGCTGTTAGCAAAAGTCGACGAACTCAACCGTGACGACGAAATCGACGGTTTCATCGTGCAGGTACCCCTACCAAAACATATCGACGAAGATAAAGTCACGCTCGCCATCAACCCACTGAAAGACGTGGATGGTTTCAACCCAACTAATGTCGGCAAGATGTGCCTCGGTCTACCAACTTTCATTTCCGCAACGCCCAACGGCGTAATGGAACTTCTACGCCGCAACAGCATCGAGACCTCCGGCAAGCACTGCGTGGTGGTCGGTCGCAGCAACATCGTGGGCACGCCGATGTCATTGTTGATGTCCCGCAACACCAATCCGGGCAACTGCACAGTGACGCTGGTACACAGTCGCACCCAAAACATGGCCGAGATCTGCCGCTCTGCTGACATTCTGATCGTAGCGATCGGCAAGGCCAATTTCATAACGCCGGATATGGTCAAAGACGGCGCGGTCGTAATCGACGTAGGCGTAACACGCCTGCCTGATTCAACGCGCCCCTCAGGTTTCAAACTGGCGGGCGATGTCGATTTTGAAGCCGTAAAAGACAAATGCTCATTCATCACGCCCGTACCAGGCGGCGTCGGCCCAATGACCATTGCATCTCTTTTACAAAATACGCTGAAGGCGCAGGCATTACGAAAGTAGACGCATGTTTAATGTTGACACAGCAGTGAAGCCCCATACATCAGCGACACGCCGTGAATACATCCATGTAGGCTCGGCGCCAGCATCCATGCTGGCGACGGTCACTGACGAATGGGGCTTCACTGCTATGCCTCAGGAACAGTAGTTACGACAGGAACGGTCAAAAACAGAAAACCCGTATCGTCGGCAAAGTGAGAGCGGAGTGTGGGCACGATGCTCAGGAGATGACCGTGGCCAGCAGGGATGCTGGCCCCGAGCCCACATGGATGTGTTCACGGCGTGTCGTCTCCTGAGCATCGTGCCCGCGCTTCGCGCCCAAATCAGCGCTCTAACACTATTTAGATGAATCAACACTGGAGAAAAGAATGTTCCAACAATTGAAGCCTTTGGCGGCTGATCCAATCCTCGGGTTGATGGCGGCTTTTCGGGCTGATGGTAATTCGCACAAGATTGATCTCGGCGTGGGCGTCTATAAGGACGAACAGGGTAATACGCCTGTCATGCGTGCTGTTAAAGAAGCAGAGGCCAGATTGCTCTCGGAACAGATGTCCAAGAGCTATGTTGGGCCCGCTGGTGCTACGAAATACAACGAACTTGTAGCACGTCTCATTCTTGGTGGTGATCTGGCCAGCAAGACATTGGAGCGTCGCTGTACATTCCAAACGCCTGG
>JBBSPQ010000509.1:0-2843 GCA_038258585.1 Pseudomonadales bacterium | reverse complement strand
CTGGTTTGGTTCCACAGACGTGAAGAATTCGACACCCTTACCGAAGTTGAGGTACGCGATCACGATGCCAACTAAAGCACCAATGCTTAGCAGGAACACAATGCCGGGAAACATGACGGCGCGGCGGAGCACAGCAGCATAGGCGCGACTTATTCCGTGCAGATTGGCGGAGTCAACTTCATCATGGTGACGTGCTTGCGCAATCCCTGTCGGCGCATGACTGGCCTTGCCAAATAAAGCACCCAGAGTAGGGGCGAACAGCAAAGCATACAGCAGCGAACCGACCAGCACAGCGAATACCGTAATAGGTAGATAACGCATGAACTCACCTGCCACACCAGGCCAGAACATCATCGGTAGGAATGCCGCCAGAGTGGTGGCGGTCGATGCGATGATCGGCCAAAACATCCGGTTCACTGCTTCTTGATAAGCGTCTTCCTTGGAGTAACCCTCCGACATCTTGGTGTCGGCAAACTCCACCATCACGATGGCGCCATCGATCAGCATCCCCAATCCCAGCAGCAGGCCGAAGATCACCATGAAGTTATAGGTGAAGCCGAGCATTGAAATAATGATGAAAGCAAAGAAGAACGAGAACGGCACTGCTAAGGTGACGAGAATGCCGGAACGAATACCCACGGCGGCAATCACTACGATAAGTACCAGCACCATGGATGTCACCATGTTGCCCTGCAGTCCCAAATTCTGTTCTAGGACGATTGGCGCCGTATTGTTCATGTAAGCAATCGTCACTGCTGGTGGCAGGGTTGGCAGCATGGACTTAACGATCTGGTCGATCTTATCCATTGCCTCAATCAGATTGGCGCCTTTGCGTTTTTGCACATTGATGGAAATGGAGCGCTGGCCATTGGCGAAAGAATAGCGCTGCGCATCCTTGAACGTGCGGCGCACTTCAGCAACGTCACTCAAAGTGAGCACGCCCTTTTCATTGGCCGCGATAGGTAAGTCAAACAGATCCTGCTGTGTCTCGATCAACCCTGGGAGCTTGACAGAAAAGCTGCCTTGACCGGTGTTAACTGCACCCGCTGGAATTAGGCGGTTGTTGCTGGTGACCGCCTGAACAATCTGTTGGTTGGTAATGCCATAGGTTTCCAGTTGCGCTGGATCGATAATGGCTTCAAGAAGCTCCTCGCGATCGCCGACCATGTCTGCCGATAAGACTTCAGGCAGTGTCTCCACGGCGCGCTGCAATTCCTGCGCAACCTGCACCAGTGCGCGCTCTGGAACGCCTTCGCCACTGATGGCGAGTTGCACCACTGGCGAACTGGCTGCAGAAATTTCCTGCACGATTGGTTCTTCCGTTGACTGTGGGAATTTCGCCTTGGCTTTATCGATAGCCGTACGAGTGTCGTTCAACGCCTGTGAGGAATCGAAACTTACATCGAACTCCACCACCACAGTGGCGGCGCCTTCGCTGGAAAAAGAGCTAATCTGAGTAACCCCTTCCAGCGACTTTAACTCCACTTCAAGCGGCTTCGACAACAGGCGCTCCGCATCTTCTGGTGAGATCCCTTCGTGGATAATAGTGGTGACGATGACGGGCACTGTCACGTCCGGATTTAATTCGACCGGAATAGACATGTAGGAGGCCAGCCCCGTCAGCATAATCAATACGAAAACACTGAGCGTCGTTCTTGATCTGGAGATGGTGGCTTTTATATAACGCATGGCATCGTTCCCTCGTTATAGTGGCGAAGCATTATTGGTTGACCAGCTCAAGTCTGCTTTGACTGTCTGTCCGGGAAATACGATTTCCTGACCGTGAGTGATCACGGTGCTGCGATCAGGCAATCCCTTTACCCACATGCCTGGATCAACACCGGTGTTTTCTCCGATGACTTCCACTACGACAAACTGCACTACGTTATTTTGATCCAGAATTTTTACGCCAATGGCGCCTTCATCATTCAGCGTCAATGATGAGGGCGGAATCAGGTGGGCAGTGGTCTCTGAAGCAGCAATATAGATCTCGGCAGTAATGCCCTGCCTGATTGGCTGCTCAGTAGGACTGATCTCCACTTCGATTGTGTAACTGCGCGAGCTGGTATCGGCCGCGCGGGAGATATAAGTCACTTTGCCCTCAACCGTTTCTCCGGTCAAAAGCGTCCCTGTCACAGGGGCGCCAAGGAATAACTTACCGACTTCCTGTTCTGGAACAAGTCCGGTCAACAACATTGGCGTATCGTCCAACAATGAGGCGCAGGTGCCCCCCGTGTCCATCAGATCGCCTACTTCGACAGCTCTGGTTTCCATGATGCCGGCAAATGGGGCGGTGATGCGAGTACGGTTCAATGCTAGTTCGGCGCGCTGGACTGCTGCGGAGGCGGAATCAAGCGTTGCTTTCAGTCTGGCGAGCCCTACACGGGATTGCAGACCGCGCTCCTGTAGATTGACGGCACCATCGTATTCAAGCTGCGCTTCATTCTGACGACTCGTTGCTTCTTGTAGATCGGTAGGACGGCTGTCTGCAGCAATTTCGCACAGCACATCGCCGGCATTGACGCGTCCGCCACGCAGTATCGGTGTCGCAATGACACGACCCGCCACTTCTGAGCGAATGTTCACCAGCCGGAATGCCTTGGTCTGACCACGCACGCGCACACGCTGGACAAAATTCTGAGCATTAATCTGAGCGACACGAACGGTGAAGTTGGCGTTGTCGCTGGTGATGGAGTTGCCAGCGACAGCACTTACTGTGCCGTCGCGTTCTGGAAGCGAGTATCCATCATCAAGTGCACCGCCCTCGCGAGGCCAAATCATCCATACAACCACTAGGGCTACCAGACCGAGGGCCACTCCATGTTTTAATTTCACTACAGTCT
>JBBSPQ010000508.1:0-2846 GCA_038258585.1 Pseudomonadales bacterium | reverse complement strand
GGCGAGCTTGCCGTGACCGATTTCATGATCATGCAGAATCTCGTAGCTCTCGGCAAACTTTGCGCTTAAATCGTCATTGGGTGAAATCAATTCAAGTTGTGGCAGGGTATAGCGAAGGCCGAGATTTGCATCAATTCTGGTGACAGTACAGCCGTTCGCGCTTGCTTGCATAATCGGTTGCCATTTCAGGTTTATCCGGGTGTGACCGTGAGCGACTCTATCGCCTTGGCGAATAGGCGATTTGCTGTCGAGTTCGTGTTTGAGTTCTTCGTAATTCGTGGGAGACACAGTGTAGAAACGATAATCAACCTCCACGTTGGGCTTTGCCTGCACCATCGGACTCAGCAGAGTGCCGATTGCCGTGCAGACCGCCAATGCCAGCGTTGAGGTGCTGGACTTATGGAAAAGCGTTGTCATTACCACTTTCTCCTGTCGATTCTTGCTCTTGCGATTTTATTTTCGCGTAATTGCGAAATTATCTTATAACCGGTGACCGGGTTTGCCAATGGCTTTGTCCATCGGTGTTCAAAAGAATGGAAACATTGTGTCACACGAATGTGTTGCAATCGAGGCAATTGCAGTCAACATGCTGATTTTAGAGGCTCTCAGACAGGCTGTGGCTTGCCGCTCAGAGGGGCGTGTGCAAGAATGACGCGGTTCGTTGCGCTTGGCGCGACATCCATTTTCATGAAGCAACACGGAGTTTTTCATGGCTAACAAGAGTCTGGGCATCATCGCTGCGATCGCTGTAATAGGCCTGCTGTTTCTGGTCTATCTGGCAGCGACATTTGAAAGTCCCGAGGGCACTCGTACTGTGGAAATCGAGCAGCCAATCCCTCGCCCTCCAGAGCCGGTTCAACGAGAAGCGCCTGCGCCTGTTATTGAAACCCCTGTACCTCTGCCGGTTGAACGTCCGCCGGGGACCACGGCACTCACGCCAGCACCGGAGCCAGTTGCAGAAGTGGTAGAGCTGCCACCGCTGAACACCAGTGATCCCTTTGTGCTTGAGCGTGTCACTGGTATGGAGTTTGGTGACACACTCACCAATTTTATCGCCACAGAGGACTTGGTCCGTCGATTTGTTGTGTTTGCAGAGAACGTTAGTGACGGTTCTTTGCCGCAACTCGATTATCCTGTGCGAGGTCTGCCGCAAGCGATGGCAGTACGAGAACTGGATGAGAATTTGTACGAGATGCAGCCTGTCTCCTATCAGAGATTCACGCCAATTGTTGATGCGTTGGCCGCAATGGAGCCCGAGCAGGGCATGGCAATGTACCGTGTATTGAAGCCACTGTTGCAGGAAGCCTACGCGGAAATTGGCTACCCTAATCGTGATTTTGATGAGGCGGTGGTGAAAGCCATCGATGAGATTCTGGCCGCCCGAACCGCCGAAGGTCCCTTTCAGTTGGTAAAACCGAAAGTGATGTATGTCTATGCAGATGCGGAGATAGAAAGCATGTCACCGGTTGAAAAACAGCTGTTGCGAATGGGACCCGCCAACGCTCGGAAGCTCAAAGCGGCACTGGAACAATATAAAGCGCTATTTTCTGCTCGTTAATGATTTTTTGGCAGCCCTAGCTGGCTGACCTGCTTCTCTGCCCTTACAGCGGCCAGCTCGTTGGCTCCTGTGCTGGGGCAGAGCGAGTTTGCATTTATGGGCTAGAATCGGTTTTACGCCCTTAAACCTGTCATAATCGCCGCCGATGAATTTGACCCCCGAACAAGTCCTCAAAGATACCTTTGGCTATGAGCACTTCCGTGGTCCGCAAAGCGAGATCATTGCTGAAGTGATGGCCGGTCGTCACTGTCTGGTGCTTATGCCCACCGGTGGTGGCAAGTCTCTGTGCTATCAGATTCCGGCATTGTTGCGTCCAGGGCTTGGTATTGTCATTTCTCCGCTGATTGCACTCATGCAGGATCAAGTAGATGCACTGCAACAGCTGGGAGTCCGAGCCAGCTTTTTGAATTCCTCGCTTAGCCCTGAGGCGCAGCGCGCGGTGGTGGCAGATATTCGGGCGGGCAATCTCGATCTGCTCTACGTTGCTCCGGAGCGATTGAATCAGGATGCTACGCTCGAACTACTCAGGTCCGTCGATATCGGATTGTTTGCAATCGACGAGGCCCACTGTGTGTCGCAGTGGGGCCATGATTTCCGTGCCGATTATCTACAGTTGTCTTTGTTGCAACATCATTTTCCCCAAGTGCCGCGTATTGCGCTGACAGCCACTGCGGACGCTAATACTCGAGTTGAAATCGCAGAGCGTCTGGGTTTGGTTGACGCAAAGCATTTTGTCAGCGGCTTTGATCGGCCCAACATTCAGTACCGCATTACTCAGAAGCAGACGCCTCGTCAGCAGTTACTGCGGTTTTTACGGCGAGAGCATGAGCGGGATGCGGGCATCGTGTACTGCCTGTCGCGCAAAAAAGTTGATGACACTGCAGCGTGGCTGGTAGATCAGGGTTTCGCCGCCGTGCCCTATCATGCCGGTTTGAATGCCGAACAGCGACAGAAGAATCAACAACGCTTTCTACGTGAAGACGGCGTCATTGTCGTCGCAACCATCGCCTTCGGCATGGGAATCGATAAGCCGGATGTTCGTTTCATCGTGCATTTGGATTTGCCCAAGAGTCTTGAAGCGTATTATCAAGAGACGGGACGTGCCGGGCGTGATGGGGAACCAGCGACCGCGTGGATGGTGTATGGCCTTCAGGACGTAATCATGTTGCGTCAGATGATGGATGGTTCTCAGGGTAACGAGAAGTTCAAGCGTGTAGAGCGGGCCAAACTCGATGCGATGTTGGGTATCTGTGAAATTACAAGCTGTCGTCGTCAGGCGCTGCTGCAT
>JBBSPQ010000507.1:0-2850 GCA_038258585.1 Pseudomonadales bacterium | reverse complement strand
ACTACCACGGAAGATGTGATTGAGCTGGTCGATACCCATTTCAACAACAAGCCCATTGATTTACCGATGAGTGTTCTGTTCGGTAAACCGCCACGCATGCACAGGAACGTAAGTTCGATTGCGGGGGGCGGAATCGAGCTAGATACCACTGAGATCGAACTGGCTGAAGCCATTACTCGTGTGTTGTGCCTGCCAAGTGTGGCGAGCAAAAATTTCCTGATTACCATTGGTGATCGTTCGATCACTGGATTAGTCAGCCGCGATCAGATGGTGGGGCCGTGGCAAGTGCCGGTGGCCGATGCTGCCGTGACAGCGGCCTCGTTCGATACTTACTGCGGCGAAGCGATGTCGATGGGAGAGCGCACGCCAATTGCGCTGCTTGATGCACCTGCCTCTGCACGCATGGCAATTGCCGAGGCAGTGACGAACATTGCTTGCGCCAATATTGCTGCTATCAGCGAGATTAAACTGTCTGCTAACTGGATGGTGGCGGCTGGGCACGCGGGCGAAGATGCGAAACTTTATGCCGCGGTGGAAGCCGTAGGGCTGGAACTGTGTCCTGCGCTGGGCATCTGTGTCCCTGTCGGCAAAGACTCTATGTCCATGCGCACCGTGTGGCAGGAAGGTGATGAGCGCAAGAGTAACACCGCGCCGCTGTCGCTGATCATTTCTGCATTCGCACCTGTCTCTGATATTCGCAAAACACTCACACCTCAGTTGCAGATTGATAAAGGCGAGACTGATCTGCTGTTGATCGATCTCGGTCATGCGCGTAATCGCATGGGCGGTTCTGCGTTGGCTCAGGTGTATAGAGAGATTGGTTGTGTTCCTCCCGATCTGGACAACGCGTCCGATCTGAAAAATTTCTTCACGCTGATACAGCAACTGAACAACAGCGGCTTATTGCTCGCTTATCACGACCGTTCCGACGGCGGTCTGTTCGCGACGCTGGCAGAGATGGCGTTTGCCGGACATTGCTGAGTAGACATTCAGCTTGCTGAAGTACTACAGAAAGAAGAGTGTGGTCCTGTTCGTGTGTTGTTCAGCGAAGAAGCCGGTGACGTGATCCAAATTCGGCGTGTAGAAACGAACGCTGTATTGCAGATGATTGAACAGCACGGACTTTCCGATTGCACATCGACTGTTGGGTTATTGAACGAACGTGATGAACTTCGAATACTTAACGCAGGCAAATTGCTGTTCGAAGATTCACGCGTGAATTTGCAGCGTGTCTGGAGTCAGACCAGTTATCAGATTCAAGCACTACGCGATAATCCTGATTGCGCCGCACAGGAATTCGATGGTCTCCTCGACACAAAAAATCCCGGTCTTCACGCCTCTGTTACTTACGACGTGAATGAAGATATTACAGCGCCCTACATCAATGTCGGTGCGCAACCTGTAGTAGCGGTATTGCGCGAGCAGGGTGTAAATGGGCAGATTGAAATGGCGGCCGCATTCGATCGTGCGCGTTTCAACGCCGTCGACGTACACATGACTGATTTGCTTGCCGGTCGCGTTTCTCTTGAGCAGTTCAATGTCGTAGTCGCTTGTGGTGGTTTCTCTTTTGGTGACGTTCTTGGTGCCGGTGGAGGCTGGGCAAAATCCATTCTCCATAACGCAAAAATCCGCGCCGAATTCCTGCGCTTCTTTGAGCGCGAAACAACATTGACGCTGGGAATTTGTAACGGTTGTCAGATGGTGTCGTTGCTGCATGAGTTAATTCCGGGTGCAGACAGCTGGCCTCGTTTCGTTCGTAATCGATCGGAGCAATTTGAGGCTCGTACTGCGTTGGTGCAAGCGGGTAATTCTAATTCTGCCTTCTTCACCGGTATGGCTGGCTCGGTGTTCCCGATAGCAGTCGCGCATGGGGAAGGGCAGGCTGAATTCCGTCACGCCAATGGCCGTGACTCTCTTCAGAGTGCTGGTGGCATTGCATTGCAGTACGTCGACAATAACGGCGTTGTAACAGAACAGTATCCGCAGAATCCGAATGGATCGCCTACGGGCATTGCGGGCATTTGCAGCGCCGACGGTCGTGTGACCGCGATGATGCCACATCCGGAGCGGGTTTTTCGCGCCGTTCAAAACTCATGGTGTTCTGCTGACTGGACTGAGGACGCGCCGACAGTGCGACTGTTCCGCAATGCGCGTGTTTGGTTGGGCTGAAAAGCCCGACTGGACTGATTTTGATTTCAGGTCGCTATGTATAAACTTTCCTTTTATGTTCCTACATCACATGTCGATTCTTTAGCCGCATTAAGAAATGCTCATCCTTACGAAGAACCAGCCTTCGATGTCATCAGGGTCGAGGAGTTTCGACTCCGTAACTGCTCAGCATCACCGACGCTTCGCCTACACCGACCCTCACATCGATACCTTTCACACTGTCGCCATAACCGTAGACGGTTTCTGAGACAAACGCGCGCTTGTGCACAAGATCCTTGGCTCCATTGATTGACGCGCTGCCTACTCCCGCATGCGCTTCGACGCGACCGGCATGACTGCCATTAGCATTTATTTTCGCCTCACCAACGCCGAGCTCGACGCTGAGTTCGGTATTGCCCACTTCCGCGATGATCTGTCCTACGCCAAGATTGATCGAGGTTCGTGCGATCTCTGGTAGACTGATCTTCCAATGCAGCTCCAGATCATCAAGATCCTTTTCGTTAATTTCCAGAAACAGACGGCCTCCGCGTTTGCGCGGTTCAATGTCGATGTCGTCTATATCGCGGTAACGACCAAACCAGCCGGTGCGCTTGCTTTCAATCTCCAGTTCAACGACCAATTCACTGCCAGTGGTGGGGGTAATGTCGATAGTGCCAACACCTCCTTCGACAATGAGTTCTT
>JBBSPQ010000506.1:0-2855 GCA_038258585.1 Pseudomonadales bacterium | reverse complement strand
TGGGCGCAGCGGCAGACTCATTGCAGTGATAGAGCCACGTTCAAACACTATGAAAATGGGCGTGCATCAGACTACTCTCGGTGAGGCATGCAGCAGTGCCGATTTGACGTTGTGGTTCGATTCCGGGGCCATGGCGCTGGACATGCACAGCATCGCAGCTTCCAGCCCACGTCCAGCGAAGGTGCTGGGAAGCGTAGACGAGATTGTTGCGACACTGGTGGCTGAGTGTCAGCCGGGAGATGATGTCGTGATCATGAGTAATGGCGGGTTTGGCGGGATTCATCAAAAACTGTTGGTGGCGTTGAAGGGCGGTGCCAGGTGACCTTGATAAGTAGGAGCAGCCGGGGAGCGGAGGATATAGCGATTTTCCCGCTAAAGTCTGTGTTGTTTCCCAAAGGCCGTTTGCCGTTGCAGATATTCGAGCAGCGTTACCTCACCCTCGTGCGCGATGCGCTCAGGACTGATAGTGGTTTCGGTATCTGTCTACTCAAGGAGGGCGAGGAAGTTGCTCGTGCCGGTGTGCAGCAACAGGTTCATCGCATCGGGATGTATGCAAAGGTCGTGGACTGGGATCAGTTGCCCAATGGTTTGTTGGGGGTGACGGTTGAAGGATGCCGTAAGTTCGCGGTGCAGGAGTGCTGGGCCGAGAAGGACCTTCTACTTAAAGCTCGTGTGGAATATTGTGAGGTGGACTTTGTTGGTGAAACTCCCATCAACGTCGACGAAGAACATGAAGTGTTGGTTGGATTGCTGGAACAGCTCGTCGGCCACCCGGTTATCACCAAGCTGGGTATGGATATCCATTACGATGATCTGCGGGAGCTTGGTTGGCGGCTGAGCGAGCTGATCCCGCTGTCTCTGGAGCGCAAGCAGAACCTGCTGGAATTGCAGGATCCCCACGAACGGATACGCGAGATTGATGCTCTTATCGAAAACATGATCAAGGATAACTGAAATCGATTGATCAGGGATTGGCGATATTGCTGAAACTGACGAGTACCAATAGCTCTTCTTCGTAGTGGTATACACCCTGAATAAAACGGGTGGCTTGATCATTACCAGTGTTCGGTGAAGTCTCAATGTTGCTTTCATGCAGATCGACGACCTCTGCCACTCGATCCACCAATACCCCAACCGCATAGTCTTCCAGTTCCAGCACCACGATGCGGGACTGTGAACTGATTTCGCGGGTGTCTAGACCAAACATTTTTCTGGTATCTATGACTGTTAGTACATCGCCGCGCAGGTTGATGATTCCCAGTACATGGGCAGGTGCCCCCGGTACCGGCGTAATTTCTGTGTAACGCAGAACCTCATTGACAGAGGAGGCATAGACCGCATAAGTCTCATTGCCCAACTGGAACGTCACAAATTTCACTGTTGTGTCGTTCTGGTTCCGATGCGTTGTCGGAATTGCTGCATGTGCCATTTTTGGAGTAACCGGTTATAAGTCTGCTTAAGTTCTGTTGTTAACGTCTATAGCGGCACAATGGGGTAAAACATTGAGGGCGCTGCTCAAAAAATGCTCATGAACCCTGCGCGCCATGAGTATAAGGTTGCTGCTTAGTGGATCAGGATGTGGCCTTGACTGGAAAAAAAGCGGTTAAGTGCGCATAATGAACGGCCATTAAGCGGCGTCTACGCGTCCGGAAATGCGTCGAGATACGGCGCTAGGAGCGGTGAAATGATAGCGAACTGGTTAAACGCAGAAAGCTGGACCCACGAGCAGTGGCTCGTTTTCAGTATCCTGATCTTCATTGTGGTAGCAATGCTGGTAGTGTTTTACCGGCTTTACGGCATTTTCAAAATGGCCACGACCAGGCGTGAGAGGCCGAATTTGCGCGGCGGGATACGCCGGTTGCGGTGATAGAAGATCTCTGGACTGCTAGATAAGAATGCGATCAAGAATAATAGCAGCGACAGCCAGCAAGACGACGACACCGATCAGGCTGGAAAGCAGAGCAATTACCCGAAAGGGTTTGCCCTCTTTCGGGTAGAGACCAGATTGTTCGTATTCTCGTTCAGGAGTGTCAGATTGGACGGAAGGTTTGTTTTGGTTACTCATTTCGCTCTCTTTTAACTCTCTCTTAGCTCTTTATAGTTCTCTTTAAAGTATGCATACAAACTCAGGATATTAAACCGTGCCAGGACGACTTTTATTACTGCTTCTGGTGTTGGTGTTAAACAGCAATGTTCAGGCTATTGTGATTCGACATGATACTGGATACTCCCGCTACGTGACCAGAGAATCCAGATTTCCGGCAGTGTTCTGGCTGGAGCAGCGAGCCATGCGCAAGATCTGCGTAGCCACCCTTATAGATTCACAGTGGGCGCTTACTGCCGCACATTGCGTTGAAGAGACGGCGATTGAGCAGCATCTCGCTGCTGCAGGCGAGTATGAGGTGCATATAGCGGGATCACTCGCTGTAATCGACAAGGTTGTAATGCACCCCTATTACCAATATCGCTATGACGAATCCCAGCTTGACAGGGAGGTGGATCTGGCTTTGTTGCATTTGTCGAAACCCCTTTCCATTCCACTTCCCGTTCAGTTATATCGGGACAGTGACGAGCAGAATCGTACGGTGACTCTTCTCGGCTGGGGGTATTTCGGTATTGGCACGACCGGCATTCAACGGGACGACGGACGCTTCCGTCAGGCGAGAAACGTCATTAACACAGCCACCCAGCGCTTGCGTTTCAAATTTGATGATCCACGCTTGCCTGAGCACCAGGCCATAGACTTGGAAGGGCTGCCCGGCCTTGGTGACAGCGGTGGTCCGGCATTGTTGGAAGCGTCCGATGGCTGGCGCATCGCTGGTGTGGCCATTGGAGAGGTTGGCGCGGTGCCGGGA
>JBBSPQ010000505.1:0-2857 GCA_038258585.1 Pseudomonadales bacterium | reverse complement strand
AGTAGGTTTCGCGCCTTGTGCATCGCGCACCCGCACTTTCAGGCCATCTACGCGAAGTAACTGCCAACTATGGCTGCCGAGCGTAAATATGTCTCCCGGCAACGTCTCCAGCGCGAAGTCCTCGTTCAGCGTTCCCACCACAAGATCATCGGGGTCCAGCACCACCTGATAATCAAACATATCGGGAATGGCTCCGCCATTAGTGAGTGCCGTGAGGCGGGCGTTGCGACGGGCGCTTACGCGGTTATTGATGACATCCAGATGCAGATAGGCACCTTTTCGGCCCAAGCGGGTGGAATAGCCCTCGGCCAGCATTTTGACGATCTCATTGAATTCCGTTCGCTCAAGGTCGCGATAAGGCCAGGCTTTGACAAACAGCTCATAGAGGGAATCCAGATTGCGGCCTTGCTCGACACTGCTAGTGTCGGCCAGCTCGGCGCCCGATGCGACCTCCGCGACGATCTGTTGCGCCAGAATGTCCATTGGCTTTTCAGGCATCAGTATCCGGTCTAGTTCGCCCTCATGCAGGCTGTTGAGCAATGCGGTGCATTCGGCCAGATCGTCCCGCGTCAAGGGAAACAGAATGCCCTTAGGCGTCCCGCGCACCGAGTGACCGCTACGGCCAACCCGTTGCAGAAACTTGGCGATACTCTTGGGTGAAGAGAACTGCACGACCAGATCGACCGACCCGACATCGATACCCAGCTCCATGGAGGCTGTTGCCACCAGCACCTTCAGATGTCCCTCCTTGAATTTCTGCTCAGCGTTGTGACGATGCTCCTTGCTCATACTGCCGTGGTGAGAACTGACCACTTCCGGTCCAAGCCGCTCTGACAGCGCCAGTGCGAGACGTTCGGAAAGACGTCGGGTGTTAACGAAGACAAGCGTGGTGTCATGGGTTTCGATCAATTGCACCAGACGCTCGTAAAGCTCTTCCCACACCTCGTTGCTCATCAGCGCCGACAGCGGTGAGCGTGGCACTTCCAGTGTCACGTCTATCTTGCGCCGATGACCGGAGTCGACAATGACACACTCCTGCTCATCGTCGTTTCTAACTCCAGTAAGGTAATTTGCTACCAGTGAGACTGGTCGCTGGGTTGCCGATAGACCTATGCGCTGCAAAGGTTTACCGACCAAAGCCTGCAACCTCTCCACCGATAGCGCCAGATGAGCCCCCCGTTTGTCGCCGAGCATGGCGTGAATTTCGTCCACTATCAGCGTATCGACCGTGATCAGCATCGCCCGGCCACCTTCGCTGGTGAGTAACAAGTAGAGCGACTCGGGAGTCGTCACCAGAATATGGGGAGGATTACGCAACATGCGCTGGCGCTCAGCCGGTGAGGTATCGCCTGTGCGTACCCCCACGCGGATGTCTACCGGGCTGAAACCCTGTCGCTGAAGTTGCTCCGCCAATCCCTTTAATGGCACGTCAAGATTGCGATGGATGTCATTGCTCAGCGCCTTCAGAGGAGAAATATAAAGAATGCGCGTGCCGGCGGGCTGTGGCCCTTGCTGGCCCTGCCACAGCAGATTATCGATGACCGCGTAGAATGCCGCCAACGTCTTACCACTGCCGGTCGGGGCGGAGATCAGTGTGTGACGGCCAGCCTTGATCGCCGGCCAGGCCTGTGCCTGAGCCGGAGTAGGCTCACCGAAGCACTGGCTGAACCAGTCGCGTGCGGCGGGATGAAATTGACTCAAAGGCATGTTGAATCCAAAAGCGGGTAGTCACAAAACTCGTCTGGCAAGCGTATAAGAATTACTGCCAACTCTCCAGCAATGCGAGTCCCTCACGCGTCAGGCGTAATTGACAGGCGGGCTGGCAATCGCCTATTGTCCGATAGCATTGAAATCCAACGCTAGGAAAACAATTTCGATACAGCTAAACCAAATCGTCATCAACGCTGTCTAAATATATCCAAGCCCGTAATGAACGCACCATTGTGAAAAGGCCCCTATGAAAAAGTATTTGTCAGCCTTCTGGCACGAGAACAAGAAGTTCTTCCTGCTGCTTTTGACCATCGTTTTCTTCAAGAGTGCCATTGCTGATCTGAACTCCATTTCTGGCCGCTCCATGCAGCCCACCCTGCTCGACGGCGACAAAGTCTGGGTCAACAAGCTAGCCTACGATATCCGGATTCCCTTTACCGACATATTCATCGCCTCCCATGCCGACCCTGACCGCGGTGACATCGTGATCATCGACTCGGAAGCGGCCGGAAAGCGCCTCGTAAAGCGCATCGTAGGCCTGCCTGGCGACACCATTTACATGCGCAATAACACTTTGGTCATTAATGGCCAGCCGGCAGATTACGAAGTGGTTTCCAGCGGAGAAAACTCATTGATTATCCGTGAACAACTCTTCGAACACTCTCATCAGGCCATGCTTTCCGATACTTTCCCTAATCGCCTGTCGCGCAGCTTCGGCCCGGAAACTGTGCCCCACGATCAGTTCTTTGTGCTCGGCGATAATCGCGACAACAGTGCTGACAGCAGAATTTACAGTTTCATCCCCAGAGACCAGATAATCGGGCGCTCCAGCTCGGTGGTGTTCTCTCTGGACAGCGATCGTAACTACCTTCCTCGCACGGACCGATTTCTCACCGAATTGCAGTAAAAAACAGCATTTCTAATGGTTTCGGTTTGGCGCGTCAGACGACAACTCTGTCCTATTAAATACCCTATTGAACGGGTAGAATGACCCCCTTATTTGCGCTCTGAACTCTCCTCTGTTCGCAGGAAAACTCCCCGGAAATCGCGGGTTCAGCGCATGACATTCAATTCAGGAACCTGCTAGTGGGACACCGTACTCCGCTTTATCAAAAGCACCTCGACGCAGGTGCCAAACTCGTCGATT
>JBBSPQ010000504.1:0-2860 GCA_038258585.1 Pseudomonadales bacterium | reverse complement strand
GGGGAGTCGTCGATATCGAAGACGTAGTCAGCGCAGTCCAACACCTGATTGGGGAAGGAAAAGCCGATCCAGAGCGCATCGCTATTCGCGGCGGCAGTGCCGGAGGCTACGTCGTCCTAGCAGCATTGGCCACTAGCGATGTCTTCCGAGCTGGAACCAGCTATTACGGCATCTGTGACCTGGAAATGCTGGCCAAAGATACACATAAATTTGAGTCCCGCTATCTCGATCAGTTGATTGGCCCTTATCCTGAAAAAGCCAACCTCTATCGCGAGCGCTCGCCGCTACACAGAATCGAGGAGATTGACGCCGCCGTTCTTCTTCTACAGGGCAGACTGGACAAGGTGGTTCCACCAAATCAGGCCGAGGCGATCTATCAGCAGTTACACCAACGCAACCCGCACACTCGCTGTATCTACTTCACTGACGAAGGCCACGGCTTCCGCAAGCCAGAGAATCAGATACTGGCTTTACAGACTGAGCAGAAGTTCTATGAAGAAATGCTCCTTTAAGGTGCGGACATGCGTGCAACAATATGTGTCAATCGTAAACTGAGGCTAGCAATTACCCCAAATGAGTGATAGTTTTCTGACCACCTGCACACAATAGTTGCAGTAAACCTGCTTGAACACATTCATAATTTAAAAGGTAAGGAGGTGGATACTATGTGGACTAAACCAGCTTATGAGGATATCCGTCTAGGTTTCGAAATCACTATGTATTTCAAAACTCGCTAAGACAGATAACGCAGCAGATATCTGTCTGCTGTAGTAAAAAGACGCCAGTTAATCTGGCGTTTTTTCTTTCTGGCAATCAATTTGCCAACTGAACAACTCACCGAGAACTCTTTATGTTTGTCCATGTTCTGGGCGCCGCCGCCGGAGGTGGATTTCCGCAGTGGAATTGCAACTGCCGTATGTGTACTGGCGTACGCACCCAATCGATAAAAGCGACACCTCGCACACAATCCTCTATTGCCGTCAGCAGTGACCGCAAGAGTTGGGTGCTTTTCAATACGTCTCCCGATATTCTCGCGCAATTGGCTGCGTTCCCAGAATTGCAGCCAGCCAGAGCACTACGCGACACCGCTATTCGCGCCATTATTTTCATGGATTCGCAGATCGACCACACCACCGGATTGTTGATGCTGCGCGAAGGCTGCCCACATCAAGTTTATTGCAGCGAAATGGTTTACGAAGACCTGACCACCGGCTTCCCGTTGTTCACGATGCTGAAGCACTGGAACGGCGGAATCGATCGCCACGGCATTCCGCTGGACGGCAGCAGCTTTACAATTCCGGAAATCGAAGGACTCGAATTTACCGCCATCCCTGTCAAGGGCAAGGCACCACCCTACTCGCCCCATCGTCACGACCCTCATATGGGCGATAACATTGGCATCAAGGTTACTGATGCCCTCAGTGGAAAGACGTTGTTCTATTCACCCGGCCTAGGAGATTTAACCGATCAGACCCGTGAACTCATGAGCGATTCAGATTGTCTTCTTGTAGACGGCACCTTCTGGCAGGAAGATGAAATGGCAAGCGTGGGTCTCGGCGATCGCAAGGCAGCAGACATGGGGCATCTGCCTCAGTCCGGGCCTGGCGGCATGATGGATCTTCTGCGTCCGATGCATAAACCTCGCAAAATTTTAATTCATATCAACAACACCAACCCGATTCTAGACGAGGAATCTGCCGAGCGCAGAACCCTGACAAATGAGGGAATTGAAATTGCCTACGATGGGATGGACATTTCATTGTGACCGACTCACTGGATCTGGAAAAAGATACTTTCACAATCAACTCACGCTATCGCTTGCAATGGGAAGAAGCACAAGAGTGCCATGTACTCCTTTATCCAGAAGGACTTGTGAAACTCAGCGACACCGCCACCGAAATTCTCAAGCGTTGTCAGCAGCCCATCACTAGCGCACAGTTGATTGCCATGCTTGAGCAAACCTATCCAGACGCCGATCTTGCCGACGACGTCAGAGAGTTTCTTGTTCACGCCAGACAACAGGAATGGATTCAAAGTACGGCTCAACAAACCGAGGATTGAATCGTGACAACAGCGCAGTCATCCGATAATTTGCAGCATCCGATCATTGAAAAATCGCCAATTCCTATGTGGCTTCTGGCAGAGCTCACCTATGCTTGCCCGCTTCAGTGCCCCTACTGCTCCAACCCTGTCGAACTGCCCCAGTCCCGCAGTTGCGAACTCACGACCGTGGAATGGCTCGATGTTATGCGCCAGGCGCGCAAACTCGGCGCCGTGCAACTCGGGTTTTCGGGCGGTGAACCACTAGTGCGAAAAGACGTGGAGCAGCTGGTCAGCGAAGCCAGCAAGATGGGCTTCTACTGCAACTTGATTACATCCGCACTCGGCCTTACCAAGGAAAGAATTACTGCACTCAAGGAAGGTGGCCTGAATCATTTGCAGATCAGCTTTCAGGGCAGCGATAAAGAGACCAACGCGCGTTTCGGTGGCACTGACAGTTTTGAACACAAACTGACAATGACTAAAGAAGTCATCAAGCAGAAAATTCCACTCGGTCTGAATTTCGTTCTTCACCGCCACAACGTCCATCAGGTAACCGACTTCCTGAAGCTGGCTGAATCACTCGGTGCCGAGTTCGTCGAACTTGCCAACACGCAATACTACGCGTGGGCCATGCACAACCGTGATCAACTGCTGCCAAGCAGAAAACAGTTGCAGGACGCAGAAGAAGCGACAAATCGATTCCGCGCTGCTCACAAGGGCGCGATGAAAGTGTTCTTCGTAGCGCCAGACTACTACGACGATCGCCCCAAGAAATGCAGCAATGGCTGGGGCACCACTTTCATTACGGTGACACCCG
>JBBSPQ010000503.1:0-2866 GCA_038258585.1 Pseudomonadales bacterium | reverse complement strand
TAGCGGCCTCTCGAGGGTGCATATTGTACGTTTTCAAGCAGCTCGCGCGTATCTTCGACTTTGGTTTTGGATGCTGCATCCACTTCAATAAGGTCAATGAACCGCCCTTCTGCGATTTCCAAACAGGAAGAACACTGGCCACAGGGAACAGAGCTGATGCCCTGCTCGCAGTTCAGGCACTTGGAGAAGATTCTTGCAATGGTGGTTTTGCCAACGCCGCGGGTGCCAGTAAACAGGTAGGCATGGTGAAGGCGATTATTGTCCAGCGCATGAATCAGCGTTTGCAGGACATGTTCCTGTCCGGCCATGTCGCTGAATGTCTTGGGTCGCCATTTTCTCGCCAATACCTGGTAAGTCATGTTGTTCCGGTCAGTGCGTTGAGCTTGTAAACATTTCGCTATGAAGGGACTTCGCTGATGACACAGCGTATCGAGCATGGTGCGCCAGCGGTTTTCGCAAATGCATTGCCGGCGACTATCAGGTGGTAAGTTGGAGGCACCTCCTGCCAGCCACACCACGGCACATGAGTCAGCTATTACCGTTGCTCCCTTCCGGGCCTGGCGGGGTTCACAGCTTATCATTGCGAGGGGACCAGCAAGAGATACCATCAAGCGTGAATACACCTGTCAGTGCCATCACAGCCGCGCATTATGAGTAATTTGGGGGTTTTAATCAAGGGTTTACGGGGTGGAAGATGGTGATCTTGATGGTTTTGCGTTGTGCTTTTCGCAGTAACTCTAAGAGCTGGCCTGACGGCGAAAGGATCTTGTCGAATGGCGATATAGGCCGAGCAAGGTTTGTATAGATGCAGATTCGATCTGGAGAAACTGTTAGTTAGGCACCGAGAGGGATTAATTGAAACAGCCTTTGGGCTGTTTCAACCCTGCGGGCTTCGCGCTCTGCGCTCGTTGCTGATTGCGATGCAATCGGTCGAACCCTCTTTCGGGTTCGGATCCCTCTCCATCGGAGAGTTGGGCTTCTAGCGGCTTTTGAGTGTGTTCGGAGTGTTGGGGTCGATTTAGTGGCGGTGAGAGAGGGATTCGAACCCTCGGTAGGGATTAACCTACACACACTTTCCAGGCGTGCTCCTTCAGCCACTCGGACACCTCACCGCAAAGCAACTAATCTAAACCATCATTTTGAAGGCGCGTCACTTTATACCAGCGAACACCTGAATACAAGCGCATAAGCTACTGCCGGGGAAAGCGATTGGCGGAGAATTCAAGCTCATTTGGGGAGTTCGTTCTTACTGGATTTATCTCCACTCCCCCGCGTCTTAGAAAGTTTATCGCCACACTAAGCGTTTTTGGTGAACAGCGTTGCATAACATCTCGAAATATCTGTTCGGCACAGTCTTCGTGGAATCCTTCATGATGGCGATAGGACACAAGATAGCGCAGCAAGTCTGAGTGATTAATTGCACTGCCACTATAAGAGAGGACAACAGTCCCCCAGTCAGGTTGGGATGTGACAGGACAGTTTGATCTAAACAGATTGCTGTGCAGCGTCTCTGTGACCAATTGATTGTGTTCCGCACAATGCAGCAGGTTCGCGTCAGGTTGGTAGGTGTCAATCGTAATATCTATATCGTCGAGGCAAAACCCCGCTGGTGCAGAGAGTTGAAAACCGTTGTCCTCTTTCGTGGTACTCAGTTGTGTGAGCACATGCGTTCCCGCGACAGCGCCAAGATCAGCGGCAATCAGACTTTGTATTGAGTCGATATCACTGAATTGAGTTTGATTCAGAGAGTTCAGATACAGCTTTAAAGATTTTGATTCAATGATATTGGGGGAATCCACCGGCACAATAAATTCCCCAACAGCGGTGACGGGCTTGCCCTGCTCATTCAGCCACGAAAGTTCGTACGCACGCCAGACGTCAAATCCGCGAAATGGCAACGCCTCGTCCGCGAAACCGAGTTTTTCTCTATTAAGGTCACGTGGGATGGGAAAAAGCAGTCCAGCATCGTATTGATCCGGATAAGTAGTGTTTTTACCGAGCGGATTATTGGACATATAAGTGACTCGCGTGCATCAGTGTCTGAGTCCTGTCCCTCGTCGCAGCAGCACGAGACATAAGACGAATAGAACAACGACAAACAAACTTAACATGGCGAGAGCCCACGCGACATTGACATCGGAGGCACCAAGAATCCCGTATCGAAACGTGTTAACCATATAAAAAATCGGGTTGAATGAGGACACGATGCGTCCGGCCTCAGGCAGCATCTCGACAGAATAAAACACGCCACCCAGATAGATAAGAGGTGTCAGCACAAAGGTTGGAATAATCGATATGTCGTCGAAGCTATTGGCAAAAAGCGCATTGAGGAAGCCGGCCAGAGAAAATACCATTGCCGTCATCAGGACAACCACAATGGTTACCGGAATGTTGTGAATTGAGAAATCCGTAAAGGCGAATGACATTAACATGACGATGACACCAACGGCCAATCCTCTCACCATGCCACCGGCAATGAAGCCCGCCAGTATTACATAGTTCGGAATTGGAGAAACCAGAAGTTCCTCAATGCTGCGCTGAAATTTTTGGCTAAAAAAGGATGAAACCACATTGGCATACGAATTCTGAATTACAGCCATCATGATAAGGCCTGGAACAATGAAGTCCATGTAGTTGTACCCACCCATGTCGCCAATTCGCCTGCCGATTAAATTGCCGAAAATGAGAAAATATAAACCTATAGTGATTGCAGGAGGTACCAGAGTCTGCACCCAGATTCTGGCAAAGCGCCTTATCTCTTTAATAAGAATAGTCTCGAACGCGATGTATTTATGGCTGCCTGGCATAAGCGTATTAAACCTGAGTGTTATGGTTTCTGAATAAAATCGTTTAAGCCCCTTTCAGG
>JBBSPQ010000502.1:0-2870 GCA_038258585.1 Pseudomonadales bacterium | reverse complement strand
TCGCGTACTTTTTCCAATACGAAGTGACCATCCCGACGCACGAGGAACCATTGCGCGACCGTTCCTTCATCGTCTGCCACGAGCAACGAAATTCCGCCGAGTAGAAATTTAACTTCTGTCAGACGTCGAGCGGAGTCCAACAACACAACCTCTTCTTCAATGACAGCGGTCTCACCATTGAAGGCGGGACGAACATCCACCATGCTCAGACGCCCGGTCAAGCCGATAGCAAATAACCAACGTCGATCAACATCCAGATACAATTGGTCGACGCTCGGCACTATGCCACTGAGTGTCGCAGTACTGGTTTCCCATTCTGATTCGGAAGGCGCGGCAAAAGCAGAGAACAGATTGGTCTCTTTACTCGCTTTGAGCAATCTTACGATGCCCGATCGACTAGTGCCAGCAAGCATCATTTCACCGGTTCCGCTTCTGACCGTCAGCCGGGTTACCGGTTCATCCTCAAAAAGAGAATACGGGTCTTCACCGAAAGGGTAACGCACCACAGGGGTCACCTGGCGCTCATTGTTCTGACCAAACGTGATGTTGTATGCGTATTGGGCAACCACAACACTGCCGTTCGACAAACCCAGAGCAACAATTCCGCTGACATCTGTGTCTAGGGCAAAACTGGTTATTGTCTGATTCGGAGGCGCCTGCAAGGGAATCCGATCGATGACGTGCCCATCAGCGGTATCAAAATAGACAAACTGGCCGTTCGTTCCCAATCTCATTCCTACCGCTAGCCGCTCCTCCAACGCCAGATGCAGCGCAGGGGTCTGATCCTGTTCGGGCAATCGAAATTCGCTTATCTCCTGAATCGACGCCCCTCGGAATAGCGGCATCACCTCATACATCAGGTAAAGGAAAATGAGCAATACAGCCGCAATAACGCCCAGTCCGCCGATAGCAATACTGACGCTAGCAATCTTGTCTTTGAAATGCCTGAATTTTCTTCTGGAAAGTGTGGCTGCCGAAGCGGTAGAAACCGCTCCTGCCGCACTTTCGGAGGCAGAATTGTTGTTTGTGGAAGGCAGCTCAGTCATGACGTGGGAGTGTAGTCCGCGAATATTACAGTTTGATGACAGCTCGACAGCGCACTGTCATCCTGCTGCAAGCAGCAGACCGCTGTCACCCGATCATGGGACCCGTTGTTACAACCCTAAACTCGTGATTGTAGCTTCAACAATTCGACCCGGCAAAGGAATGTAACCATCCTTCACCACTACGCCCTGACCCGACTGAGACAACACTAGTTTGATGAACTCTCTTTCAAGCGGCGCCAAGGGCTTATTTGGCTCCTTGTTCACGTAAACGTAAAGAAATCGAGCCAACGGATAGTTGCCGGCGATTGCATCTTCCGGGGTCGCACCGTAATAAGGGCTGTTGGCATTTTTTGCAATCGACAAAGCTCGCACGCTAGATGTCGAATAACCCAACCCTGAATAGCCAATACCATTGACAGAGGTGCTGATGGACTGCACCACCGATGCCGAGCCTGGCTGCTCATTGACCGAGTTCTTGAAGTCACCTGTGCAAAGCGCTGTTTCCTTGAAGTAACCGTAGGTACCGGAAACAGAATTTCGACCGAATATCTGAATATCGCGACGTTCCCAAGCGCCGGTCAATCCAAGCCCTCCCCAAGTGTTGATGGGGTCACTGTATCCGCACTTGAGCGTAGAAGAGAACACCGCATCGACCTGCGCCAGCGTCATACCCTCCAGAGGATTGTCTTTGTGCACAAATACCGCCAGCGCATCAATCGCAACAGGAATCGCCGTGGGTTTATAGCCGTACTTGTTCTCAAAGGCTTCAATCTCGTTGTCCTTCATCTCCCGGCTCATCGGCCCCATGTTCGAAGTGCCCTCGGTCAGCGCGGGGGGTGCCGTGGAAGAACCAGCGGCCTGAATCTGGATGTTCACGTTAGGATAAATACGTTTGAACTCTTCTGCCCAAAGCGTCATCAGGTTTGCCAACGTGTCTGAGCCGACGCTGGAGAAATTGCCTGACACCCCGCTGGCACGGGAATATTCAGGAATGCTGGAATCCACATCTGCAGCCAGTGTCATTGTGCTGGCAAGGACGCCCAATAACATAGCGAGTGGTTTGATTGCCGTTTTGATTTTCATGGTAACTCTCCGGGAATAGCGTTGAACGAGATACTAAGTAATGGCGTCACTATAAGTCCGTTGTGTGACATTAATATGACAAGGAGCCTGTACTCGAATGTGGAAAAAGACACATCGCAGACTGTGCTTGCAGGAGATAACGTGAAAGGCTTGAAAGATGACCAACGTCACTAATCTGTCACTTTATTCCTGCCATCTCTCATGTAGAATGCTGCAACAATCCATTCAATGCAGTAACGTTAAGCATGACAACTCAACGAGCTACCAAAGCGCCCGAAATAATCGTTATTCCGCAGCAGGAAGGCGATGTTGTGGCTGACTCGTCGGAACCCTCGGCTAATGCGTCTCCTCAAGACGCTGAATCCATTACTGCAAACCAGAACAGTTCTGCTTACTCCGACCATTTTGCCGACATGGACTTGAGCAGCAGCGAGCTGTACTTGAATCGCGAGCTCAGTTATGTGCAGTTCAATTTGCGAGTACTGGAGCAGGCAAGAAATCCTCGGCACCCGTTGCTGGACAGGCTCATGTTCCTGCTGATTTTCAGCTCGAACCTGGACGAATTCTATGAAATTCGCATATCAGGATTGAAGAAGCAGATGGAGTTCGGGCGCCAACGGCCCGGCCCTGACGGCAAATTTCCTGATGAAATAATGAAGGAAGTTAACCAACTGGTTAGGGTCGCTCTGCAAGAGCAGTATCGGATTCTCAACGAAGAACTATTTCCTTCATTGGCAGAAC
>JBBSPQ010000501.1:0-2880 GCA_038258585.1 Pseudomonadales bacterium | reverse complement strand
GTCGAACGCCAGACCTATCCCAATATCGAGATCATTCTCGTGGATGCAAGAGGAAAAGGACTGGAGCGTTATCAGGCCATGAATCTTCAGACGCCCGTTCGGGAAGTCTCTGGCGCAGCTCCGTGGAATCGACCCGCCGCTGCCAACATCGCATTAAAGAATGCTCATGGCTCTTATCTCATGTTTCTCGATGAGGATGACTGGATTGCGGATAGTCATGTTGCCTCTCTGGTTGAAACGCTGGAAGCAGACCCAGAGATAGGAGTCGCCTACAGCAGCACGCAGAAAACTACAGCTGCAGGAATGCCAACCCCGGATACCTTCCGCGTAGCGTACGATCCGGCACTACTGCACCGAGATAATTTCATACCGATTCACTCCGCTCTTTTCCGCAAGACCCTTATCAATCAGGGATGCCGATTTGATGAAAGTCTCGATATTTTTGAAGACTGGGATTTCTGGCTGCAACTCTCCGCTATTACCCCTTTTGTTCATGTTGACACGATAACTGCATTCTATCGTCAGGGGGGTGATTCCAATACCGCATCGAACAGCCCTTCCACACGCTACCTCGCCGGCCACCCTATAGCGGAGGCCCGCGCCAAGATATTCCAGAAGTGGTTGCCGATCTGGAGCATTGATGATGTGAATCGCTTGCTCGGCAGTCTCGATCAATCCACCCTGATTGAGAGCCTTCATAGTGACATCGGAAGATTGAGTACCAATCTCACCACCATGCAGGAACAGGAACGGAAGCGGACTGACGAGATTCGCGATTTAGGCCAGCAAATCATCAAACTCAATCAGAACCTCAATCGCAAGACTGCAGAGCTGGCAGATGCTGCTACCCATATTGATGGCCTCACCAAAGACGTTCACATGTTATTAGGGTCAATGTCCTGGCGAGTGACCCGGCCTCTACGTTGGATGAAGCGAAAGATAACAGCATTGCGCGGACTTAATGAGTCGCATCCTGTCCACATTGCGGACACGCCAGTGTCCTCTGGCAGCGATGCTATTTTCTGCAATCTTGATATTCCTAACAGCACCCAGAATGAATTTCCAGAGCAGATTACACTGCAAGGCTGGGCGTGCGCAGTCGCCGGATTGGAACGGATAGAGGCAAGAGTCGATGGTGTTCTTCATGACACATTTGGCACGGGGACAAGTCGACCGGACATCGCCCAGCATCTACCAGAAGTTCCCGACTCATTCAGCGCGGGATTCTATCAGGAGATCAATCTTCCCGAAGTCAGGGCCGGCGAACACAGCCTGGAACTAACTTTCATTGATAAATCCGGCAATAAAAAGCGTATCACCTGCAAATTCTCATTGTTCAAGAACAGCGATCTTTACGACACATGGTATTGGCGCAACTCACCCAATGATGAAGAATTGCGCAGCATGGAACAACAGGCCACTGCGTCGAATACTCCCGAAGTTTTTCATTTGCTCTTGTCGACCAATGACAACGATGACGACTTGCTCAAGACACTATCGAGCCTGAGATCACAGGCATGGCCCCACTGGAGTTTGCATCTGTCGGAAGCAAAATCGGATCGAGTCCAGAATATATTGAATCAGGGTCTCGGCAATGACGTCACTGTTCATTGGCACGGGTCGCTTGCAGCAGCGCTGACTACGCTTGAAGACGCTACCGGCTTAGTGACATTTCTTAGCGCCGGTGAAAGTCTCGCTCCACATGCGCTCTATGAAATTGCGCGCAGCGCAGAAGACAATGCAGCCGCTATTTTTTACAGTGACCACGATGTCAGCGCTGAGTCATGCAAACATGAAAAGCCCTGCTTCACTCCGCAATGGTCGCCTGAACATTTATTGTCGAGTAATTACGTGGGTGGAATCTATGCTGTACGCAGCAAGGCCCTCAGCGGTTGGCGTGACGTTGATCTGGAAAGTCCTGCCTGGCGGTACGGGTGTCTTCTGGCTTTCGCGCAGCTATCGACAGAGATTGCTACTCCTGCCTATCGAATTCCCATGGTGCTTTGGTCGAGCAACGTCAGTGACGAGGAGCAGAATTCAGCTGAAATGCGTATGGTTGAACGCACTCTTGCTGCCACTTGCCCCGCCGCCACAATTACTTCAGTGGATGAAAGCGTGCGAGCGGTGTCCTGGCCCCTGACATCTATGCCGAAAGTTTCAATCATTATCCCCACAATGGGCAAATTGGAACTCGTGGCTCCCTGCATTAACTCACTACTCGAAATCACCGCATACAAGAATTACGAAGTCATCATTCTAGACAATGGCAGAGGCGCTTACCCGGAAGGTATTCAGTTTCTGAAAGACAAGGAGTTCAAGGTTATCGAATGCAACGAGCCGTTCAACTGGGCGCGACTGAATAATATCGGCACACGTCATGCCAGTGGTGAACTCTATCTGTTTCTCAATGACGATATTGAAATCACTGACCCGGATTGGCTAGAGCAACTGGTGCGACAGGCGATTCGACCTGCGACGGGAACCGTGGGTGCACGGCTGCTCTACCCAAACGGGGCTCTACAGCATGTCGGCGTACTGCTAGTAAACTACGGGGGAGGCGGCATTCATCTTCTGCACAAACGCATGCCCGCGTACTCCATCTATCGACAGATGCACTCCACGGTTCGTGAGGTATCTGCCAATACCGGCGCGTGCTTGATGGTCAGCAAAGTAAAATTCGATGAAATAAAAGGATTCGACGAAGAGCTGGCCGTTGTAGGAAATGACGTCGATTTTTGCCTGCGCCTGTCGGCGAAAGGTTATCGCAACATCTGGACCCCCTTGTGCACACTCATCCATCACGAAAGCATCAGCCGCAAAACCAGCGTACCTAAAGAAAACGAAAAGGCGATGTGGCAACGCTGGGGCGACCATTTCATT
>JBBSPQ010000500.1:0-2883 GCA_038258585.1 Pseudomonadales bacterium | reverse complement strand
TGATCTCGGGACGAATGTACTTGATGTACGCCGCCAGCCCCGCCATAAGTCCACCGCCGCCCACCGGGACAAAAATAGCGTCGAGTCTGCCACTTTGTTGACGAACGATTTCCAGACCCACAGTTCCCTGCCCTGCAATCACTGCAGGATCATCAAAGGCGTGCACAAAGGTATAACCTTTCTCATCTACCAGAGACTTTGCATAGGTGGCAGCATCGTTATAGGTATCGCCGTGAAGGATGACTTTGCCACCCAACACTTTGACCGCATCAGATTTTATCTTTGGCGTTGTCACCGGCATGACGATAGTTGTCTTGATGCCAAGCCGCGCACCAGCCATTGCTACGCCCTGAGCGTGGTTTCCCGCTGAGGCGGCGATGACACCTTTAGCCGCAGCAGCGGGCGACAAGCCAGCCATTTTGTTGTATGCGCCGCGCAGTTTGAAACTGTGGACCGGTTGCATATCCTCTCGTTTTAACAAGATAGTATTTTGAAGGCGCTCCGACAGAAGTTCCGCTTTCTGCGTTGGGGTTTCAATCGCGATGTCATAGACCCTGGCCGAAAGAATCTCTTTTACATACTTTTCCATGCGTGTCCTGTGTTCTTGCTTGTCTTGAGAAGGCAGAAAATTGCGGACAGGGTGGAACTCATCTCCGTATAATCGCCGGGAGTGAACTTCAAGCCGGGAAATTAGCATGGATCAGAACGAATTGAAAAAGGCGGTTGCGCTGACCGCAGCAAAATATGTCGAAGAGCGATTAGATGGACGCACCGTTCTAGGTGTAGGCACTGGCTCAACAGCCAATATTTTCATCGAATGTCTGACCCCTTTCCGGGATCGGATCACCAGCACGGTTGCCAGTTCCGAGGAAACCAAGCGTCGTCTGCTTGCATTGGGAATTCCAGTCGTGGATCTCAATAGCGTGGATGAAATTGCTATTTATGTGGACGGTGCGGATGAGACCAATGAACAACTCCACCTAATTAAAGGTGGCGGCGGGGCGCTGACGCGTGAAAAGATAATTGCCGCAGTAGCAAAGGAGTTCGTTTGTATTGCAGACGAAAGCAAATACGTTCCCGTTCTTGGCAAATTCCCACTACCCGTGGAAGTCATACCAATGGCGAGAAGTCATGTTGGACGGGCTATTGTCAGGCTGGGAGGTGATCCGGTGTACCGCGAAGGTTTTGTAACCGACAACGGCAACCAGATCATCGATGTCCACAATATGAGTATTGTAGATCCCAGAGAACTGGAACAGCAGCTCAATCAAATCACAGGGGTAGTAACCAACGGACTGTTTGCGTTACGCCCTGCAGATCTACTGATCCTCGGAACAAGAGATGGCATCAGAACTTATAAAGCCTGATAACTACGCTCTAGCTAAGCTATACGAAAAAATAATCCTGAGGTTTGAATTTACACTCAAACCTCTTCTGTTATCTAAAAGCGCAGAGCGGTTTAGCGCTCTGCGTTCCTATTTACAGAGGATTGACGTTCTCTGCTTGCGGGCCTTTTTGACCTTGTGTCACATCCATCGTAACTTTCTGGCCTTCGTGAAGAGTTTTTCTTCCGGAACCGTTAATTGCGCTAAAGTGAACGAATACGTCCTTCCCACCTTCCTGCTCAATGAAACCGAAGCCCTTCTCGTCATTGAACCACTTAACAGTACCTTCTACTTGCTCTGACATATATCTCTCTTGTTCTTAAAAATTTAAAAATACATGGCCAACATTGCTGCCAACCCTTGAATCCATAGGGATTCTTCCGAAGTGTACCCCTATCCATGTACGGATGGAATACGGTTTTCACACATAATCAATGTAATTTGACAATTTTTCGCATTAAAACGACATTTTTCCGACAAAACACTAGACCGGATCAAAAATCTTTCCCGGATTCATAATGTTATTCGGATCAAACACCCTTTTCATGGCTCTCATATATTCTATTTCCACCTCATTTCTGCTGTATGACAGATACGGTTTTTTTAGTAGGCCGACACCGTGCTCGGCTGAGATGCTGCCGCCGTAACGTTGCACGCAATTGAAGATGTCGTAGCTGACCTTGGCACATTGCTCAAAGAAGATGGCCTTGTCCAATTGCTCAGGCTTGAGAATATTCAAATGCACGTTGCCGTCGCCTATATGGCCAAACCAGATTATCTCGAAATCCGGATACTGTTTCGTCACGATGTCATCGACTTCGCGCAGAAACGCCGGCACTTTTGAGACCTTCACTGATATGTCGTTCTTATAGGGAGTGAAACGGGAAATGGTTTCTGAAATGTCTTCTCTCAGACGCCACAAATCACGGGCCTGAGTGCTGCTCTGACTCATCGTGCCGTCGAGAGCCCACCCTTGTTCTACACAGTATTCGAAGGCCTCCATTGCCTGCTCTAGGATCTGTTCACTGATATTCTCGAACTCGATCAACGCATAGAAGTTACCGACGGTTTCGCACGGGCGCTGCAACCCTTTCTCAGCCAACACATGAACCAGCGCCTTCTCGGAAAAGAACTCGAATGCCATCAGTGGTAACTTTGCTTGGAAAGTCTGCAGCACATTCATCGCGGCCTCCATTTCCTCAACCGCCAGCACCAACACAGTTGGATCATTGGGAGGAGTTGCCAGCTTCATGGTTAGCTCGACGATGAATCCAAGCGTGCCTTCGGAACCTATAAACAAATGTCTTAGATCGTAGCCTGTTGCATTCTTGATCAGCCCCTTATTGAGTTCCAGAAGCTCGCCGGTTCCAGTGACAACTTTCATACCGACTACCCAATCACGAGTAAGGCCGTACTTGATTACCTTGATGCCGCCCGCATTGGTCGCGACGTTACCACCAATCTGACTGGAGCCGGATGAGGCAAAATCCACCGGGTA
>JBBSPQ010000499.1:0-2886 GCA_038258585.1 Pseudomonadales bacterium | reverse complement strand
CTAGTGTATGGCAAGTTGCAGGTAGATGACTAACCAAACAACGCCAGCTTCTCCACATTGAGCGGGTAGAGATTATCCAGCTCGCTCGACACGCCCACAAAGTCTCGCAAGGCACGATGCACATGTTTGGGCGTGACGATGACGCCAGCTGAATCGACCTCAAGTGTATCGGGGTTCAGGTTCAACGCCTCGAAGTTGACATCCGTGCCACCGATTACACGATTGCCGGTGATGCCCGCTCCCATCGCCATAATGCTGGTGATGTTCCAGTGATCCTTACCATCAAATGTATTGTAGAACGGGGTTCGACCGAAATCGGAACCGATGACCACAGTCACCTTCTGCTGGAGCCCGTGCAGCACAATCTGCTCCCACAAATGATCCACACCCTCGAGCAACTGCATCAACGCGTCGGTTTGATCTTCGTCATGGGTGCCGTGGGTATCGAAACCACCAATATTAAGATTGGCACTCACCGCCAGACCGCTGGCAAACGCAGCCACAGCAACTTCCGCCTGCCCCTTCAAACCATCGGATACCTGCGCGGGGAGCAACCCCAGCAGACCCTCCAGCTCTACATCACTGCTACGCACCGTTGCCAATTGCGCCATCTGCGTGGCACGTTTGGGCAAGGTCTCCTGCCCTTGCAGACGACTCAACCGTAAGTGGCGAGCAGCTTCCACTGCTTCGTAACTTTTGTCGCTGAAATAACTTGCGGAACGAAGCGCAGGATTGTCCGGATATTGACTGTTAGGAAAGGCAAGCGAAGTAAAGGTGCTGGCCGACGCAGTGCGCACCGGCGCCACCAATGCACCAGTGAAGTCATAACCACCATTGGAGATAAACGCCATCGGCTGATTCGAGTAGGGAGCAGCCGCGAGCGCAGCCACTGTCGGGTACCCTTCCTCAAGCCGACCACTCCACACAAAGCGTGTGCCGGTTTCATGCCCGTTGGTTTGCGTGTCGATGCCATTCACGACCAGCAGACGCTTATAATGCTTGGCGAAAAATGTATCCAGATTCCCCGGCGATGCAGCATCCGGTGGTTGCACACCGCTCGGGTACGCCGCGTAACGCAGATTGCCCGCACTCTTGATGGCACCCGCCGAGTAGTTATTCACCGGTCCCAGACCATCGGCTCGCAGCGCATTGCCCTTGGGATCGATCAGGCTGGTCGGATCCCATCCTCCTGCCGCATTCACCGTGATGAGAAAGCGTTGTGCTTCTGCGCTCCACGCCGGTGTGGTCAATGTCATTGGCAACGCTCCAGCGATGCCAAATCCTGTCAGTACTTTGAGAAAGCGTCTGCGTTCCATAATGCACCTCAGGCGTAAATGAATCGATAGTCGGAGAGTAGGTAAGCCACGACCGCCATCCAGGCGCGAACCGTGTAGTTGGAGTCGTTACGTAAGCGACCGTCCACGCCATTCGCGTTCAGCGACGCACCCGTTTGGATATTGTTGTTGCGCATGCAGCGGGTAGGCAGGGCGTTGGATTCGGCGCCGCTAGTGAGCGCACTTTGCCCTTCCTGCAACACCGTCGAAAACAAGGCATAGGTATGCTCGACCTCTGCGTCTGTCAGAGCCAGTTCCTCCCCCAGCAGATAGCTATGCAGGTGCTGAATGTTGCGGCGTACCGCCTCCTGCTCCTGACTGGTCGTCAGCAAAGTGGTGGTCTCGACGTAAGGAAGCAGACGACGCTGCGCCGCCGGTGTCAACAAATCGTTGGGCACGCCGTAGCAAGCCATTTCGTTCGCCATGCGTTCCTGTACCAGCACCATCAATCCGTTTGGATCCGTCAATCGTTCGGTGATGGCAAACGAATCAATACCACCATAGATCTGGTGATAGTACAGACGACTGTCGAGAAGCCTTGCAGTGCTAAAGATGTCCTGATTCTTCGCATACTGATCGAGCGGGCCGCGCCACTGGAATCCGAACAACGCGTCGATCTTGCGATGCAACATCTCTGGATTCAGCAGACGCGCCGCACCGGTCTGTTCATGCACAACTGCAAAGGCGGCATCATCCAATCCCGCCGCACGCCAGTACGGGCTTAGCACCAACTCTTTTACCAGCGTTTTCAGGTTGCGATTGTCTGCAACGTACACGGCCTGAAGCTGATCTAGATACTCCGATTGGGCCAGATAGGCGTCACTCTCGGCGGTAGTCGCACCCTCGACGGGAGAGTCCAGAGGTTCCTGCCCCATCAGACCGGTAAAGACGATTCGCACCATCGCATCATCGAAACGCGGATCTGCTGTGATCTGTTCGGTCAGCCATTGCAACTCGTCTTCGTCGCTCTGAGCCGGAAACACATCATTGGCGAATCCAGCCTGCAACATGTCCGTGTACCATTTTGCAAAAGGAGTATAGACGCCACGTAAATTCCAGTTCTGAAACGAAGATGCAACCGGGTCCAGCAAACTGTGGCACTTGACACAATCGGGGTTATCCATGGTCGGCGCCGGGCTGCTGATGTCCACCGCAGTACCGTCCGGACGTTCTCCGTCCAGTGCCAGAATATCGACATCCAGAAACATATCGTAAACCACACGAGAGCGACCACGATTCCGATTTGTAGCACTGGTGGGGTAGCGGTTGAGAAACATCAGAGAGCTGAGAATGCCCGCATGGGGCGTATTCGGAAGCACCGCCGGACGAAACTCATTTGGGTCCCACTCGTTGACGAACCCTTGCGTTGACAACCCGTAACTCTTGGCGGAGAAACCGTTCACCATAAAATAGTTGGCAGTGAGTATCTCCGTCATCGGCTTGTTGTTCTTGACTACATAATTGACTAGCTCCAGCGGCTCAGTCGCAACACTGTTGTTCGTAGTGATACGGTTAAACTGATAGTCGATGCCGCGCGAATCTAACCCCGGAT
>JBBSPQ010000498.1:0-2890 GCA_038258585.1 Pseudomonadales bacterium | reverse complement strand
CGGATAAAGACTTCGTCAAAACCCTGCCGTCGTACTTCATCAAGTTGAGCATGACAGCGCTGCCTCCATGCGGCCAGAGTTCGCGCATAACTTTGAGTGATGTCTTGCAGATGAACAATCTGCATGTCTGTGCTGTTGGCAACATGGTTAGAGATGACCGCATTGGACGGCAGACACCCTCCAGGAAATATGTACTTTTGAATGAAGTCTACGGAGGTCCTGGCACGGTCGTATCGTTGGTCAGGGATGGTGATAGCCTGCAGAACCATAATGCCACTCGCCTTTAAAAGCGCACTGCATCGATTAAAAAAGTTCGCATAATATTGATGCCCAACTGCTTCGATCATCTCGATTGAAACAAGTTTGTCGTAGTTGCCAGTCAGGTCGCGATAGTCTTTGCAAAGAACCGTCACTTTATCTTCTAACCCTTGTTCTTTTACATACGCCGTCGCGAAATCAAATTGCTCTGCAGATATCGTTGTGGTAGTTACCTTACAGCCGTAGTTTTTTGCCGCGTAGACCGCCATGCCTCCCCAGCCAGTGCCAATCTCTAACAGGTGATCGGTAGATTTCAATTGCAACTTCTCGCACACTGTCTTCAGTTTTTGTAACGACGCCTGCTCCAGACTCTCCTCGCTGTGTGCGTAGATGCCAGCGGAGTACATCATTTCCGGGTCAAGAAATAATTTGAAGAAATCATTGCCAAGATCATAATGAGCACAGATATTCTTGCGAGACCCACGCAGGCTGTTCATGGTAAGAAGCTTCGAAAGCGAATTTGAAATTTTTGTGACAAAAGACGAGCTGGAATCGAACTGCTGAAGTATTTTCATGTTCAGCACCATCAGCCTGATAACCTTGAGGAGGTCAGATGTACTCCACGCGCCGAGCATGTAGGCCTCCGCTGAGCCAGTGGTGCCATTCAGCAGAACGTCGCGGTACACGCGAGGGTCGTGTACCGTGGCGATTGCAATCAGCGTTGCTGTTTCCGCAGATTCCCCGAAGGCATGTATCTGACCCTTTTCTTCGATAACGAAGCGCCCGACTCTAATCCTCCCAAGAATTTTAAAGATAGCTCGTCTTGACGCCCCCTCCATCCACGAATAATTTTCCCGCACAGGCAGTTGTACGTCATCAATGCTCTTGTAGTTCATCATTACTTCCTGAGGTCTGGATTTAATCTGGTGTCATTTTTCGCTGATGCGGACGGATGTTTCACAGGTTTAACGCCCTTCATATAGAGCTTCAGTGCCTGCCAATAGATTGCAGCGCAGACTTTTAGCGTCATGAAGGGATAGCCCAAAATAAACCTCCGCAATGACGATGCACTGATCTCCTTCCTTTGCAGGGAAAGATCGGCTTCAAACTCGCTCTTCCCGGCTCGCCAATTCGCAAGGGACAACTGAATAGACTGAGATGGCAGATTGCTTCTCCATGCATAGTCAATCTGCATGTCATTAAAAGGAGAAACGTGGAGCTTTTTTTCAAAGTTGATACGTTGCACAAATGATTCCGGATTACATCTCAGAACATAAGCATGTCGTTCCTTCCATGGCGTGTTGGTGACTTCAACGACTATGTATCGCAGTTTCTCCTCTGCATCAAAACAGTAGTAGCTGGTGATGGGATTCATCGCGAAACCAAAATAGCGCAGGTTCGTCAGCATTCGGACTGATCCTTCGAACTGCTCGTTGATCTCCTCGTAGATGCGATTTCTGACGGCATCTTCTATGGTCATTTCCTTTGGACCAATGTAGTCCGTTCGCTTCAACCAGGCGAGGGCAAAACGGCGACTGGACCACAGTCTGGTCAGCGAGAATATTTCAGAGACTTCGCTCAGGTCGATATACATCATAAACACACGGTAGCGGAAGAAGTGATACTTCGGATGATGGCGGCAGTGAGCGAGCTGCCCTGTGTAGATCGCGCTTTTCAAAGGTTGTTTAATCACCATTCAACTCCCAGCGCGTTCGCCACTCGTTTGGCGCTGACAACGCCATCTTCGTGAAAGCCATTGCCCCAGTACGCGCCGCAGAACCACGTATTATTCCGTCCGTTAATTTCATTCCAACGCTGTTGCGCGGCAATGGCGTCCAGAGAGAAACACGGGTGCGCGTAGTTGTACCTTCCTAAAATGGCTGTAGGGTTAATCCTTTCTTCTGCATTGAGGGTCACACAGTAGGTTGATTCGGTCTTTAACGATTGCAGAATGTTCATGTTGTAGGTGAGAACGGCAGACCCTTGATTTTCCTCTGCAAGTAAATAGTTCCATGCCGCCCAGGTCTTTCTATTGCTCGGTAACAGATTCGTATCCGTATGCAAGACCACGCCGTTATTTCGGTAAGGAATAGAAGAAAGAACAGAGAGCTCTGATTGACTTGGATCTCCGATCAACTTCAACGCCTGATCGCTGTGACAAGCGAAAATAACGTCATCGAAATTCAATTGCTGCCCATTTTCCATTTCAAGAATGACGCCGTCGTCGTTTCGGCGCACCTGCATTATCGAGCTGTTAAGCCTGATTTTGTCAGCGAAGCCGGCGCTAATTGGCGCCAGATACTGTTTGGATCCACCGTTAATTACACGCCATTGTGGTCGGTTCGTGATGCTCAATAGGCCGTGGTTTTTGAAAAAATTTACGAAGAAGAGCAATGGGAAATCGAGAACATCCTGTTTCGATGCCGACCATATGGCAGAACACATAGGGATGAGGTAATGACTTACAAAAAGTCCTGAGTAGCCTTTGAGTTGCAAATACTGACCAAGCGTCATGGCTGGAGAAGTCCGGCCCTGCTCCAGCTCGGCGACGGTTTGTTTGTTGAAGCGAGTGATTAGCCAGAGCATTCTCAAATAACGGGGGTTAAAGATATTACGAGTTTGAGCAAAGAGG
>JBBSPQ010000497.1:0-2890 GCA_038258585.1 Pseudomonadales bacterium | reverse complement strand
CGGGGTCAACGCCGGGTCGCTTGGCAAGGTGTTGCTGCGAAAGTATGAAGAGCCCAATGCCGACGCCATGGTGGAATCGGCTCTGACCCAGATCGATATTCTCGATAAGCTCGATTTCCAGAATTTCAAGGTTAGTCTCAAGGCGTCAGAAATATTCATGACGCTGGAGGCTTACCGTAAACTCGCCAGCCAGATCGATCAACCTCTGCACCTTGGCATCACCGAAGCCGGTGGTCTGCGCTCAGGGACGGTGAAATCTGCCATCGGACTTGGCGCACTGTTAATGGAAGGCATTGGTGACACTATCCGTATTTCACTGGCTGCAGATCCCGTGGAAGAGATCAAGGTGGGCTTCGATATTCTCAAGAGCCTCGGCATTCGCAGTAAAGGCGTCAATCTGGTGGCATGCCCCAGTTGTTCACGCCAGAACTTCGATGTCATCAGCGTGGTGAATCAGCTCGAAGCGCGGCTTGAAGACATTATTACGCCTGTCGATGTGGCTGTAATTGGCTGCATTGTGAACGGTCCGGGGGAAGCAAAGGTAGCCGAGATCGGCCTGACTGGCGCCTCACCTAATAATCTGGTGTACGTGGACGGCAAGCCTCATCACAAGATCGACAATGACAAACTGGTAGACGAGCTCGAAGTGATGGTGCGAGAGCGCGTTGCTCAAAAGCTGGCGGCAGAGCAGGCCCGTCGGGCAGCGCGACATCCCGACATCATCGCGACTGACTGATTTCAGGTCCGCGCAAAGAGCGCACGATTTTCGTCCAACAGCTGAAAGACAATGACACTAGATACGACATTATGAACAAGATTCAGGCAATCCGGGGAATGAACGACATCCTCCCCGTCGATACCCCCGCATGGCAGTACCTCGAAAGCATCGTTCAGCGTGTGCTGCAAAGCTACGCCTACCGCGAGATTCGTTTTCCGGTTCTGGAGCAGACCCAGCTATTCAAGCGCTCCATAGGCGAAGTCACGGATATCGTTGAAAAAGAGATGTACAGCTTTGACGATCGTAACGGCGAGAACCTCAGTTTGCGTCCCGAAGGCACTGCTGGTTGCGTGCGGGCGGCCGAAGAGCACGGACTTCTTTACAATCAGCAGCAAAGGCTCTGGTACAAGGGCCCGATGTTCCGTTACGAACGTCCTCAGAAAGGGCGCTATCGTCAGTTTCACCAGATTGGCGTTGAAACCTACGGCATGGCCGGTCCAGACATTGATGCCGAAGTGATTCTGCTGTCGGCACGTCTGTGGCGTGAGCTGGGTTTGAGCGATCACGTTCGCCTGGAAATCAATAATATCGGGACAGCTCAGGACAGGCGCGCCTTTGGTGATGCGCTGATCACCTTCTTGCAGCAACATGAGAAGGCACTCGACGAAGACAGCCGTCGCCGCTTGCAGAGTAACCCGCTCCGAATTCTGGACAGCAAAGTGCCTTCAACGCAGGCATTGTTGTTAGAAGCGCCCAGACTGGCAGATTTTGTAAGTGAGGAAACTCGTCAGCACTACGGCAGTCTAAAAGGGCTGCTGGATGCCAATGAAGTCACTTACATCGAAAATCCCCGTCTGGTTCGTGGTCTGGATTATTACAACAATATGGTATTCGAGTGGATTACTGACGCACTTGGCGCGCAGGGCACAGTTTGCGCTGGTGGTCGTTACGATGGACTAGTAGCGCAGCTCGGTGGCAAGACTACACCTGCCGTCGGATTTGCGATGGGCGTTGAACGGTTGGTACTGCTCGTGCAGGAAGTGGGCAATTTCCCTGCTGAAGCCGCTCAGATGGTGGATGTTTTCGTCGTTGTTGGTGAAGAGATGGAGACGTCTGCGTTGGTACTGGCCGAGCTGCTGCGAGAACAGTTGCCGGAAATACGCATACAGCTTAATTGTGGCGGTGGAAAAGTCAGCAACCAGATGAAGAAAGCCTATAATAGCGGCGCCCGTCTGGCTTTGATTCTGGACGGTCGCGACAGTGCTCAGGTGAAAGTGGCCGAGCAACCATTACTGCAAGTGAGATTGCGGCATCTCGGGGATGAGTCCGTTAATCAGATGGTAGCGGTGGCGGAGCTGCCGACGACTCTGCGCGGCTTTATTTCCGAAGCTTGACAGGGTTGAACGGCTAATTCAGGATGCCGTACCCGCCGGGTAACGAATACCAAACAGCATGCAATTGCATGTGAGAACGAACAAATAGCCAGACCTATCAGACTGAAACAGGAGTGACTTGTGGCCTTTAGTACCGAAGAAGAAGAATCCCTCGATAGTATAAAGAGGTGGTGGAATGAGAGTGGCAAGTCGCTCCTGATTGGCGTGATCGTTTTCGCCGTAGGGTATATGGGCTGGACCCAGTGGCAACGGATGCAGACGGCAGATGCCGCCGCTGCCTCCGATCTGTACGAGCAACTCGGTTCCGCCGTTATTCTTGCACCTGGCACATCGGTTCCTGAAGACGCCCGTGCCACGGCGGAGCGTGTTGTAGCGGAGCTGAAAGAGGACTATTCCGACTCGGTGTATGCCCTGTATGGCGCCTTGTTTGCCGCACGTCTGGCGGTAGAAGCCAATGATTTAAATAAAGCGGAGACTGAATTGCAGTGGCTACTCGACAACACCAGCGGCGGTTTTTTCAACGCCACGGACTCGGCGCTTGTGGTGACTGCACAGCTACGTCTGGCGCGCGTGATTCTGGCCAAGGGCGAGGCGCAACGTGCGTTAGACCTGCTTGCTGATGTTTCACCTGGCAGCTTTGAGGCCGATTATTCAGAAATACGTGGTGATGCTTATGTCGCGCTGGGCATGCTGACGGAGGCTCAAGCTTCCTACGAGTCTGCTGCGCAGACGGGCTCCACCAGCGAAAATCTGCAGATGAAACTTGATGATCTGATCG
>JBBSPQ010000496.1:0-2901 GCA_038258585.1 Pseudomonadales bacterium | reverse complement strand
TGTCGGCTCGCGCATAGAACTGGGCATCCTGTTCGACTGGGTCGGAGATACGTCGCAGATAGGATTCCAATGCTGTGATCGCTTTGCGGTATTCATCTTCCGAGGCAGGAAACATCCAGCTGTCATTCGGAAGATTGAATTGTGGTTCCACAATCACGAGGTCGATGTCTTCCGTTGACTGCGATTGTGAGCGACTGAAATTTTCACGCAGAGCACGGGAGAAATCTCTCACTTGAACCAGAACACCAAACTCCCAGTTGGGGATATTGTCGAGCATCAATCCCGGTAGGGAAATGTCATTACTGAGGTATCCTCCCGGTTTATCAAGCAGGGTTTCTGCGGTGCGAATGAGAGTCGCTGTAGAGGCTGCTCCGACTACGAGTGTATCAACACCGCCCGTTTTCTCACGCAGATTATCGCGGACCGAAAAAGCATCCGGCTCGCCGCTCCAATAAAATCCCAGCACAATTACTATTAGAAAATAAACACCAAGCAATGCCACCGCCACCTTGCCGAACACGCCAAGCGAATGCCAAGGAATCGATTTTGGAAGAGCTTTGAGTTTATCGAACATAAGAATCCTGTTGCTCTGCTGACAGAGAATTGAGAGTCACTTGCGGCAACGGGTCAAGCATCGCCGCCGGCAGGCTTGACCAGACGAATGGTGGGCGTTTCACCCTGTTCGATATTGCCGCGCAGTCGCTGCCCTTCCATTGCCGCCTGCATCTGCGCGTATATCCAGCGAGCTTGGGCATCATTTGGCGCCGTGATGAGCACAAACGCACCTGTATCGCGAGCCTCTATTGCGATCTTCGCGAGTTTCACTACCAATTCGGCAGACTGTCTGGCAAGTTCACGGCCATCCAGAGTGTGCACAACGTCGTTCGAATTCATTTCTGCTTCCAATGCGACCCAGGCGGGTGCGATTCCAGCATGCGTTCTATCAACCTGCTCGGCACGGCGCAAGTATCCTTTCGCAGCATCGAATTGACCCTGTCTGCCAGACTGTTCCGCCAGCTGCAGATACTTCACAACAATATCCTGAATTCCCTTCTTTGCTACCGCATTGTCTGGCTCTATCGCCAACACCCGTGAGAAATAAGAATGTGCACTGATATCCGGAGGGGTCAGCAAGCGATTAGCATTCAGGGCTTTTACCCCGTCGTAAAGCATGTCGCCTATCATGCGCTGGTAGCGCAATTCCTGCTCAAACTGAGTCACCGCGCTTTCCTCTACAAGCTCGTCATCGATCTCAACGACAGGCTCCGGCTCAGGCAGAACAACGACACGCTGTCTTGTCGGCTGACAACCGTTAAGCACGAACAATGTCAGCAAACCGGACAATAAAATACCGATGCTGAAAATGGAAAAAATTGTGCTCTTTCGCTTGCCTAGGTTGTTCACGCTGGACTCTCTTGTCTACTACTTTGACTACTACCGAGCTTGAATTGGCTCCGACCGATACCCTTAGAAAATCAGCCTGATCGGCTGTGTCACACTTGGCCGACTATCTCACTTAATGGGATGAATCTCAACCGATCGCCTTTGTTAACAGCGGTGAAAGGCGGCACCACGGCAAGACCATCGGAGTAACTCACTGATGACAGCACACCTGAACTCTGACTGCCTGCCAACTGCAGCACACTCTCACCACTAACGCCCTGATAACAGCACACTCTGAGGTACTCCTGACGCGAACCTGATTCTGGCGCGGTGAAATCCGCCGCCAACCGCCATGCAGGCGTTGTCTGGCCACGTCCTCCAGATAGACGTTCCAAACAAGGACGGACAATTAGCACGAAATTGACGAAAGTCGACACCGGATTGCCGGGCAGACCAAAAAAAGGTTTACCTGCTACCGAACCAAACGCGAACGGCTTACCCGGTTTTATAGCTAACTTCCACATAGCTAGTTTGCCGACGTTTTCCAGAGCAATGCGAACGTGATCTTCCTCCCCAGCGGAAACACCACCGCTGCTGATGATGCAATCTGCAGACGCTGCCGCCTGCATCAACATCTGCTCCGTCGCACTCAGAGTGTCTGCCACAATGCCGCAGTCGATGACTTTGTGACCTAGCCCCTGCAACAACGCGCTGATGGTGAAAAAATTCGAGTTGTAGATCTGGCCTTTCTGCAACGGTTGACCGGGTTTAACCAGTTCATCACCCGTCGTCAGCAGCGCTATCCGTAACGATTTACGTACTTCCACCGACTCGATCCCAGTGCCTGCCAACATGCCAATGTCAGGTGCACGAAGGCGATGCCCGCTTTCAAAAAGCACAGTGCCTGCTTTAACGTCAGCGCCTGCTCGGCGCACATTTTCGCCGCTCGTGACTGGCTGCAGGATAATGATCTCTTTGCCATGACTGTCTTCTGACACTTCGCAATTCTCTTGCATGACAACAGCGTTCGCTCCCTCAGGGATTGGTGCCCCGGTAAAGATTCGTGCGGCGGTACAAGCTGCAAGCGCAGCACCGACAGAACCTGCGGGAATGCGTTGCGACACGGGAAATCGTGTCTGCCCTGTGGTAAGCGCATTGCTGTCGATGGCGTAACCGTCCATTGCACTGTTGTCGTCACCCGGCACGTCAATAGTTGCAGTGACCTTCGCGGCGAGAATACGGTGCAGTGCTTTGGATAAAAAAACTGCTTCAGTTTCCGCGACCGCAGACATGCCGCTGAGTATGTCGCGCAGCGCATCGTCGATGGGAGTCAACACGGGCTTTGTTGCGGGTGTAGAGTTCGCTGTCATGATGCGGACCTTTGCGCCGAAGCTAACTCGACGAACAGAAATCAGTTTAGAATTCCTGGGCAGGGATTTTGTGTAAATTCTTGATCAAGGTCTGCAGACTGCCGTGCCAGGATCGTTGCTTGATGCCGAATGTGTCGAATATTTTCTT
>JBBSPQ010000495.1:0-2908 GCA_038258585.1 Pseudomonadales bacterium | reverse complement strand
CTGTGTACGTTTATGCCCAGCGGCCCGACTCTGGTCCTGGCTTCGAGCGTTTTACCCGCGAAGTAACCGAGAATCAAATCCCCCCGCACGAACAAGTCTGGTTGTATCAGCCTCTATCCGGGAATTTCGCTTCCATTATCAGGTCTTCTATTGATATCGAGGAAGTGATGAAGACGAATTCAGAGATGAAAGCAGATATTGAGCGATTACTTGATAAAACAAACTCCAGTTTGGACGACAACTACTACTTGCCACTGACCTCTCGTTACCGCAATGTGGTGCTTGTGTTCGACAAGCAAGGTAGCCTACAGGGCACGGTTAACGCGCCCTACAAGAGTGGTGACGTTTAACACAATGCGCTTTGGTCAGCTTGATTAATGGCTTAAGGTGGTTTATGGTAGCCCGCTTTTGTCCAGTCGTGAATCTTCACTGCCACCCCGCATTGAGAGGCGTTCAGGTTTTGTTCAGCCTGTGCTGTATAGATTGGGACTGTCAGATAGTGAACCAGTTGCACCGTAAGTGCAGGAGTAGGTAAATATGAAGAATTTGAAACTCTCGATCGCGACATTGATGACTGTAGTTCTGGCCAGTGCCGCTACAGCGGGTGCAGGGGCGGCGCCAACAGCCCTGCCCGAAGGTGTTTATACCGAGGCTCAGGCCGAAACAGGCAAGGCGGTGTTCGATCAGAACTGTGCTACCTGCCATAACGCTGATTTCTACAAAACCATATTCCAGACTTGGCGCGGTCAGCCAGTTCAGTATTTGTTTGAGCAGGTCATGAGTGCGATGCCAGCCGACAAGCCCGGTGCGTTGCTCGACAATGAGTACGAAGATGCATTCGCTTACGTGATCAATCTGCTGGGGTTCCCCGCAGGTGATACTCGTCTGGACTATGCCAGCGGCATGATGATGGATATTAAAATCGAGCCCGCGCCGTAGGCGTCAGTTTAGATAGTAAAGATTGGCGTCGTAAAGACTGATGCAAAAAGCCCGTCGAATGACGGGCTTTTTGCATCAAAAATCAGATCAATCCTCCCCGCAATCCCTTAATAGAACCGTAATTCGATTTTTATCCCTACTGGCCAGTCTCAAGTCGTATTTTTCTGCGATAGCTAACCATTGGCGGGCGTAGTCGCATCTGTATTCCTCTCTCGGCAAATACTGGCTCGGCCCCTTGAAGCCTTTCCGTCTCAACTCGCTGCGCTCTGTCAGCAGAAGATTGGCGGGGTCATTCGCAAATGCGACTTTCTTGCCCGGTGGCCATCTATCGCCACCGACGTTGTGGGCGTATTGCAGGGGAATGATGTGATCCAGATCGATCTGGGCGGCTACTGTGAAGACCTTGCCGGTGTATTCGTCCAGCCATTCGCCCGTTCTCGCCTCGCAGTTGCGGGGGTTGGTATAGCGAACTGGCGCCCTGCTTGTAGCGACTAGAATCTCTATGCGGGTTATCTGACAATCACCGTCAAAATCTTCCTCATAGGGCCAATCCGCAATATTGAAGTACTTGCTGCGGCTGTCCGGATCGAAGAAGAAGCTGTCCCGGCTACCGCGAGTAAAAGTGTCGGGCTGCTCGCACACCGTCATGTGACAGTGATAGGAAGAGCCATCATAGTGCCCCCCATTTTCGTCGATTTGCCCTGGATGGGCGGTGCCTGACACGCTGAACGTTGCGCCGATCAGGAGCAGAAAAATTTTCAATGCGGTGATGGGTTTGCAGAAAAAAATCTGCTGACAAAGCATTCGTATCCGCTTGGATAAGACAGTCATACGTTCTCCTTGTTCTCTCATTGTTGTGTATCAGGCAAAGAGCATAGACAGATCGATCGCCTTGCAGTCCTTGGTCAGTGCGCCAATGGAAATATAATCAACACCTGTTTCGGCAATGCTGCACAGCGACTTTTCGTTCACCCCGCCAGAGGCTTCCAGTTTCGCCTTGCCGGCATTGATTGCCACAGCCTCGCGCAGGACGGGCAGCTCAAAATTGTCCAGCATGACGATTTCAGCCCCGGCGTTTAATGCCTCTCCGAGTTGCACCAGATTTTCCACTTCTACCTCTACCGGTTTGTCAGGATGCATTTCTCGCGCCCGGCTCAACGCCGCATTGATTGAGCCACAGGCAGCGATATGGTTCTCCTTGATTAGAAATGCATCATACAGGCCCATTCTGTGGTTGTGGCATCCGCCTGCGACCACCGCATATTTTTGCGCGGTACGCAGCCCTGGCAGGGTTTTGCGGGTATCCAGCAAATGCACTTTCGTGTGTGCTACCAGTGCTGCATAGTGGCTGCTTAGGGTAGCTGTGCCGGAGAGTGTTTGCAGGAAGTTCAGCGCACATCGTTCTGCGGTGAGCAAATGCCTGGCGGAGCCGCTGAGTCTGACAAGTTTTTGGTCGGTGTTGACGCGGTCGCCATCATGGGCCAGCCATTCCACCTGAATAGTGGGATCAACCTGACGCATAACCTCGTCGACCCATGCAGTGCCGCAAAGGATTGCGGGCTCCCGAGCATAGATATAGGCCGTTGCCATGGTGCTTGCTGGAATCAGCTCTGCAGTGATATCTCCCGAGCCTACGTCCTCACTCAGAGCGTTGCTCACACTGCTGATAAGGTCGGTGGGTAGGGAGTGAACGGTGGTCATTTGTAGCGGCTCCTGTGGCAAGGCCAAAAGTGCATGATGTCTAGCCAGACGGCCATTGCGAGGTTGGGGATTATCGCGTATCGCTGAATTGATTGGTAGTAATGTGATATGGACGCTCTGCAGCATGGATTGCTTGCCGGAGGCCGGATAGAATCAGCGGAGTGAAAATAATCGGGAGTGAGAATTGATCGTCGATCATCATCTTAGTTTTGCGCGACAGGTGTCATCCCCCAATTGCAGCGAACGGCGGTCAGACGTCGCCATAGAT
>JBBSPQ010000494.1:0-2913 GCA_038258585.1 Pseudomonadales bacterium | reverse complement strand
TGGAGCATCCGCAATCACTCATCGATACGGCGCGGCTCGGTAAATATGCGGGCCATCCTGAGCTCGGCGCAGCGGATTACAAGCTTGTGCATCATGCCAAAAATGGCCGCGCGGTCTACAGCTTCTGCATGTGCCCTGGTGGCACCGTCGTCGCGGCAACATCGGAAGTCGGACGCGTAGTGACCAACGGTATGAGCCAGTATTCACGCAATGAACGTAACGCCAACGCTGGCATTGTCGTGGGTATTAATCCAGCAGACGATTTTCCCGGTGGCGTTCTTGCCGGGGTGGAGTTACAGGAACAGTTGGAATCGCGCGCGTTTGATCTCGGAGGTAGTGATTACTGCGCGCCGGGCCAACTTGTTGGCGATTTTATTCGCAACAAAGCGTCGCGCGAATTCGGGGACGTGGAGCCATCGTACAAGCCGGGGGTTCTTTTGGGTGATCTGACCCCTTCGTTGCCGCGCTATGCGATCGACGCGATTCGCGAGGCATTGCCTGCTTTCGGCAAACAGATTCGCGGTTTTGATCGGGCAGATGCGGTGCTCACTGGCGTTGAAACGCGGACGTCTTCGCCTGTACGTATTACTCGCGACCAAGACACGCTGCAAAGTCTCAATACTCGAGGTCTGTATCCTGCGGGAGAGGGCGCCGGTTACGCGGGCGGCATTCTGTCTGCCGGTGTGGACGGAATCAAAGTGGCGGAAGCACTGGCACTGGCAATGCTTGCTGATTTGTCAGCACTAGACTAGGGGGAAATTGATCATGCGTCTTAGTATCGATGACATAAAAAAATTGCAGCAGAAAAAGTATCGACAGCAGTTCGGCTATTTTCTCGCCGAAGGTGAGCATTTGGCACTGGAGTTGGAAAAGGTTGCTGCGCACAGGCCCGACCTGCGTGAGAGTGAACTGTATGTGACGGAGCTGTATCAGGATTGGCCGACAATGTTGCCCAAGAATGTCATCACCACGAAGCAGATGGCGCAGATATCCGCCACCAAATCACCACAAGGGATCATCGCTTTGGTGCCGTTAGCAGCGATGTCAGTACAGACTATGGAGCTGCACCGGGAGCGGCAACAGGCACTGTACCTCTACGAGATTCAGGATCCCGGCAACCTTGGTACGATTCTGCGCACACTTGCCTGGTTCGGCGGTTTCCGTTGCCTGCTCAGTCCCGACAGTGTCGATCCATTCAATCCGAAAGTCGTGAGGGCCAGTATGGGCGCCATTTTCCATGTTGCGTTGGAGCTGGATGTTTCAGTGGAAAGTTTGAAGGAACGTTTCCAGCGCATCGCATCGTTGGATATAAAAGGGGAGTCCTTGACCTCGCCCGCGTTCAAAGACATGGACTGCTTTGTTTTCGGTAATGAGGCGCGCGGGGTTCCGCGAGATTATCTGGAAACGATGGCGGCGAAGTCGTTTGCGGTTCCCGGCAACGGAGCAATTGAGTCGCTGAACCTGGCGGCTGCCGTGAACATGTGTATCTATGAGATCAAGCGCTAGGGAGCCTCTTGTTCAGAGGCTTCCTAGGCTTCGTGTTGACAATCCTGCGTCAAACGGTCATGTTCTTCCACACTTTTTATGCCGATAGTTTGAAACAGTTTTGCAAAAACTTGGTACAACAATTGATGAAAAAAAATTGATAAGACAAAGAGGTCAATCATGAATAACAAGAACGTTCTGCGCGCGGCATTGGTTGCTGCTGTACTGGCAACATTGCCCGGTCTGGCGATAGCGCAAGGCGGACATTCGGCTCCTGCTGCTCACGCCGATGTCACGCCGGTGAATAACCTACCCAACCCCTACGAGACTGTGCCGAACTGGAGCAACCCTCCCGCTGGGCGCACCTGGGGTTCCATCAGCGCGATCAATATTGATATCGATGGTGAGAGTGTATGGATCGGCGATCGTTGTGGTGCTAATTCCTGCGCCGGCTCTGACCTCGACCCTGTTGTGAAACTCGATTCCGACGGCAATGTCGTGACCAGCTTTGGTGCAGGTTTGATCATGTGGCCCCACGGCATGGATGTGGACAGTGAGGGCAATGTCTGGGTGGTGGATTCTCGGGTGGCGAATGCCAGAGAACTGGAAGCGTCGCCTGACGCTGCCGGTAAAGGCAATTCAGTATTGAAATTCAGCCCAACAGGCGAATTGCTGATGACATTGGGCACTCCGGGCGAAACTGGCAACCCTCCGTCCCGCTTCACTGATCCAAATGATGTTGTGATCGCGCCTGACGGCAGTATTTTCGTCGCTGAATCCCACGGCGCGCAGTTCCTCGATGAGCCAGGTCCGACGGCTATCAGCCGCATTTCCAAATTTGCGCCCGATGGCACGTTCATCAAGAGTTTCGGTGAGTGGGGCTACGAGGATGGGCAGATGCGCTCACCGCATTCACTGTCTTTCGATTCCCGTGGTCGTCTGTTTGTCGCTGACCGGGGTAACCGTCGCATCCAGATATTCGATCAGGAAGGTGAGCATCTCGACACCTGGTATCAGTTCAGCCGCATCAGCGGACTTTTCATCGACAAGAACGACATGCTCTATGCAATCGATTCTGAGTCTGATGACAATTACAATCCGGGCTGGCGCAAAGGCCTGCGTGTTGGCAGCGCTCGCACAGGTGAAGTCATGTACTTCGTGCCTGAGCATGTTTCTGCAAGAGCGTCCGGCATGGGTGGCTTTGGTTCTATGGGTGAGGGTGTGACTGTCGACAAGGACGGCGTTGTGTACTCTGGCGAAGTTGGCCCGGTACAAGGTGTATACAAGTACATTCCGCGCTTAATCAATCGGACTGAGAATCCATAGCCCAAAAAGGAGATTTATCAATGAATAAATTGACGTTCTATACTAATCCGCAGTCCCGTGGCCAGATCGTGCGCTGGATGCTTGAGGAAACGGGGGTAGACT
>JBBSPQ010000493.1:0-2923 GCA_038258585.1 Pseudomonadales bacterium | reverse complement strand
GGCTGGCGGTGTCGCCGCTCTCGATGGCTTGAGTGATTTGGTCAGAGAGCAATTGGCGACACCAGTGCTGGTGGCGAACCCCTTTGCCAATCTGGCGATGGGATCCAAAATAAACAAAACTATGCTGATCAACGATGCACCCTCACTAATGATTGCCTGTGGGCTGGCAATGAGGGGTCGTTACTGATGGCTCGTATCAATCTTCTTCCGTGGCGCGAACAGTTGCGCGAAGAGCGCAAGCGGGAATTCTTCGTCTTGCTCATGGGCGTTGTAATTATAGCGGGCGGCATTCTGTTTCTGGTCGATCGAAACTTCAGGGGTGATATTCGCTATCAGCAGGCGCGTAACGATTTTCTGCGACGAGAAATTCTCGTGCTGGATGCCAAGATAGTAGAAATTAATCAGCTGAAAGAACAGAAAGAACAAATCAACGCACGCATGGAAGTGATTCAGGACCTGCAGGGGTCTCGGCCCGTCATCGTGAGAATATTCGACGAATTGGTCAAATCGATGCCTGCCGGGGTTTATTTCAATTCGTTGAAGAGAACTGGAAATCGTCTGGAGATTGAAGGTGTCGCAGAATCAAATAACAAGGTTTCTGAGCTAATGCGTCGACTCGATGATTCGACTTGGTTTGTTAACCCGGGCCTGCAGCAGATTTCTGCGGCCAGCGCAGATGCGAATTCAGATCAACGGGCAGCGAATGCGTTTTCGCTGACGCTGAGTTTGCAGGAACTCAGCCGGGATCAGGAGGAGTGACATGGCGCTTTCAGATCTAAAGAAAGAGTGACGGAACTTCGATTGGAATAATCTCAGTGACATTGAGTCCATAGGCGTATGGCCCGGGGTGGTCAAGTTTGTTATTGCGTTGTTTGTATTTGTCCTGTGTCTTGGGCTTGGCTTCTGGTTCGATATTAGAGATTTACAGGCAGCTCTGGATCGATGGTCGGCAGAAGAAGCAACACTGCGAATGGAGTTTGAACAGAAAGCTGTGCTGGCGGTGAATCTGGAGGCCTACAAGGCGCAGACGGTCGAAATGGAAGAGGCTTTCTCAGATCTTCTGCGCCAGTTACCAAGCCAGACCGAGGTGCCTGATCTAGTTGATGATATTACTGAAACCGGTTTGGGAAGCAGTCTTGCTTTCTCGCGCATCGAGCTGGACTCCGAGATTGCCCAGGAGTTTTACATCGAGCAACCCATTCAAGTAGAAGTTGTTGGCAACTACCATGACTTTGGGACATTTGTCAGTGGTGTTGCGAGCTTGCCAAGGATTGTGACCCTGCACGATTTCGTTATTACAACGGTCAACAATCGCAGCGCTCTGGCGATGACGATTACCGCCAAAACTTATCGCTATCGAACGGAGGAAGAGCAGAATGTCGTGGCTCCATAACTCCTTCGCTGCTTTACGTTTGTCTGTATTGTGTCTTTCATGCATCGCATTGGTCGGTTGTTCACGCGGTAACGATATGACGGACCTGCAACAGTATATCGTGGACGTGAGTTTGCGACCCGGTGGTGAGATTGAGCCAATGCCGGAATTTTCACCTTATGAGGCATTTACCTATAGTGCTGCCTCTATGCGAGCGCCATTCGATATTCCCATTATGGCCAGCACTTCGGTCGCCCAGGAACCTGCCAATCAGGTGCAACCTGATTTCGACAGGGTTCCGCAGCCGCTGGAAAGTTTCGCGCTATCCACACTAAACATGGTCGGAATGATCAGTCGCGGCAATGCGTTTGTCGCTCTGGTTCGTGATGAGACGGGCAATATTCATCGTGTGATCCGGGGAAATTACATGGGGAAAAATTACGGCAAAATTACGGTAGTGACCCCGACCGAGGTAGAGCTTATTGAGATTGTGCCGTCCGGGGATGGCGGTTGGGTGGAGCGACCTCGAACGCTTGCACTGCAGCGCTAAAGCTATGCGGTGAGAACAGGATAAGGTAGTGAGAAAACATGAAATAGTCAGCAGTGGGAACAGCGCTGCGCAACCAGGTGATAAGAAAATGTTTACAGTAACGATGACTTCGATAACCAGATTTCCAGCCGTGAATGTGGCATGGAAATGGTGTCTGCCGTTTCTGCTTGCCTGTGCGAGTACACAGTTTGTCGTCGCTCAGGAATTCGTGAATCTGAATAGCATCGGTTTTGTCAATCTTCCGGGCGACAGCATAGAGGTAACGCTGGAGTTCGATGGCACGCCTCCACAGCCTGCCGGTTTTGCTCAAGACGATCCCGCCCGCATTTCCATTGACCTGGCAAACGTTCAAAGCAGTTTGGCCGAGCGCCGTTTTGACATAGATTCCAACAATGCACAGAGCGTTATAGTGCTGGAGACCAGCGACAGGACTCGACTGGTCTTCAACCTTGTAAACCCTGTCGATTACGAAACACGCATTGAAGGCAATACACTTGTTGTGCGCTTGGGTAGTGGTAATCAAGTGGCCGCAACAGCGCCTATGGTGCCCGAGCAGACGGCATTGTCTGTTGCATCGTCTGGCGTGCCGACGCTTGCTGATGTCAACTTCCGCAGAGGCGCCAGCGCTAACGAGGGTCAAGTTGTTGTGAGTCTGAGCAGTGATCAGGTGGTGGGGAGCGTCGAGCGTATCGGCACTCGCATATACATAGAATTTAGAGGAACGGAAGTTCCAGAGCGGCTGAATCGCCGTTTTGATGTGACCGATTTTGCAACGCCTGTAAACACGGTCGATGTCTATCCGCAGCGTGGTAATGCGACGGTGGCAATTGATTTGAACGGTGACTATGAATATGTCGCCTATCAGCAAGGGCGCCAGTATACAGTGACTGTCACACCGCCTGGCGCGGCTGCCACCAATGCAGATCCGGCGTCAGCTTATTCCGGTAATTTGGTCTCCCTGAGTTTCCAGAGCATTAGCGTTCGCTCTGTGTTGCAACTGC
>JBBSPQ010000492.1:0-2934 GCA_038258585.1 Pseudomonadales bacterium | reverse complement strand
TGATGTATCACACTTATGGACAGCGTCAGGGTCTAGGCATTGGTGGATTACAAAAGCACACAGAAGCCCCTTGGTACGTCGTTGGCAAAGATTTGACTCGCAACGTTCTGCTGGTCGCGCAGGGTAACGACAACGAATGGCTGTTTTCATCATCATTGCGCGCAACCCAGTTGGACTGGATCAACCGCATCGCGCCTGCCCTGCCCGTGCAGTGCACAGCAAAGATTCGTTATCGCCAAGCGGATCAAGAATGTACTGTTGAACAGAGTGATGAAGACTCGCTTATTGTTCGCTTCACAAACCCACAGCGCGCCGTCACACCAGGGCAATCGATTGTGTTTTATCAGGATGATGTCTGTCTCGGAGGAGCCGTTATTGAACAATACTTCAGATAAGTTAAACCAAGACAAATTCAGCCAGTGGGAGTACCGCAATATTGCCTTGGCAGTGGTTGTGCAGTGCGCTCAACTTGTCGACTCTCTCGCCACCACCGGCCGGGCGGACAATGCCCAGATCGATGCCTGCGTCGCTCCTCTGCTGGCACTTGACCCCAACAACGTGGATGAGGTGTATCCCCAAGTGAGTCGTTTCTCCAGTGGACTTAATGCATTACAGAAATCACTGGAAAAAAATGGCATGAAGGAATTCGGCGAACCCATCAGATATGTGCTGGGTATGACGGTATTGCAACAGCAACTTGGCAAGGTCTCGTCGATGCAATCCGTGGTACGAAGAAGATTGCAAAACATAAGAACACTTCAAAATTCCACTATCGAAGATGATGAACAGTTGGACGTAACACTGCCACCAGAATACGATTTCGCGACTCTGGCCGCGCTTTACCAGGACACCATCAGCAAGCTCACGTTTCGCATTCATGTAAAAGGCGATCCTGAATACCTGAAAGATCTGCGTGTAGCCAACAAGATTCGGGCGTTGCTTCTCGCCGGTATACGATCCGCCATGTTGTGGCAGCAGTTGGGTGGTCGCCGCTGGCACCTCTTTTTTTATAAAAAACAGATTCGCGAAAGCGTCATTCGTGTGCGCCGCAGCCTGATGACGATTCATTAACAATTTCAATTTGTATAAGCAGGAACAAAGACCATGACACATTCGTTGAGCAGCCTGACCGCGATCTCTCCCATCGACGGACGCTACCGCAGTAAAGCTGAAGAGCTGAGTGATTATTTCAGCGAGTTTGCCCTCATTCGTTATCGCGTGATCGTCGAGATTCGCTGGTTGCAGCAACTGGCCGCGCATCCGCAAATAGACGAGGCACCTGTCATCAGTGCGGCGGGCAATGCTGTGCTTGAGGGCATCATCAGCGGTTTTACGCTTGACGATGCGTTACGTGTGAAGGAAATCGAGGCAACCACCAATCACGATGTGAAAGCGGTCGAATACTTCCTCAAAGAAAAGGTGTTGAGCCATCCTGATCTGGCCCAACAGATGGAGTTCGTCCATTTCGCCTGTACCTCCGAAGACATCAACAACCTCTCCTATGCGTTGATGCTAAGAGACGGACGCGACAAGGCCATGCTGCCATTGATGGAGAAAATCATCAGCGTTCTGCGCCAGCTCGCGCACGATCATGCCTCGCAACCACAACTCTCACGCACTCATGGGCAGACCGCATCGCCAACCACTGTCGGCAAGGAAATCGCCAACGTCGTTCACCGTCTGGAGCGTCAGCTCGCCCAGTTCAGACACAACGAGATTCTTGGCAAGATCAATGGCGCGGTCGGTAACTACAACGCGCACCTGTCTGCATACCCTGACATCGACTGGCAACAGAATGCACAACAGTTTGTGGAAAATCTTGGTTTGACCTGGAACCCTTACACCACCCAAATCGAACCTCACGACTATATCGCAGAACTGTTCGCGGCGTTGTGTCGCTTCAACACCATCCTGATTGATCTGGATAGAGATATCTGGGGCTATATCTCTCTTGGCTATTTCAAACAAAGAACTATTGCCGGCGAAGTGGGCTCGTCTACCATGCCACACAAGGTCAACCCGATCGATTTTGAAAACTCCGAAGGCAACCTCGGTATCGCCAACGCCGTCATGCAGCACATGGCCGAAAAACTGCCGATCTCACGCTGGCAGCGTGACCTCACCGATTCCACGGTATTGCGCAACATCGGCGTTGGTTTTGCCCACAGCGTGATCGCGTACCATGCCTCTTTGAAAGGATTGAGCAAACTGTCTGTCAATGCAGAAGCGCTGCTGACTGATCTCGATGACAGCTGGGAAGTTCTCGCCGAACCCATACAAACGGTGATGCGACGCTACAACGTTGATCAACCCTATGAAAAGTTGAAGGCCTTGACACGAGGTCAGAAAATCAATCAACAAGTGTTGAATGATTTCGTCGACTCTCTCGATATCCCGGAAGAAGGCAAGGTACTGCTGCGTCAACTGCGTCCGGAAAATTACATCGGCAACGCGATCGAGCAGGCGAAAAACATCTGACTGATCGGACCTCGACTATGACTCAACGCAGCAGCGTACTGCTCGATAGTGTTCTACCGGATGATTTTGATCGCGACGATTTTCTGCGTCATTACTGGCAAAAAAAACCGTTGCTGATTCGGGGCACGGGCAAGCCTTTTGTCGATCCTATCGAACCAAACGAACTCGCCGGCCTTGCCTGCGAAGATTTCATTGAATCCCGTTTGGTGCTCAACAATCCTGACACAAACAAGTGGACACTACGTAACGGTCCATTTTCTGAAACAGATTTCTCGAAACTGCCGGAAAGCCATTGGAGCCTGCTGCTCCAGGCTGTCGATCAATGGCACGAAGGGGTCAAGTCACTCCTGAAGGATTTCAATTTTATCCCAAGCTGGCGTATTGAGGACATCATGATTAGCTTTGCCAGCGACGCTGGCAGTGTCGGTCCGCATTTCGATTACTACGATGTGTTTT
>JBBSPQ010000491.1:0-2934 GCA_038258585.1 Pseudomonadales bacterium | reverse complement strand
TTGATCCCGTAGCTGGCCTTTTGGGCATCCACCACTTGCATGTACAGCACACCATTGATGCCAACCTGAATATTGTCCTTTGTCACACAGGCCTGACGATCGACGTCGATGACTTCTTCCTTGAGTGTGTGCTGATAGGCCACCTTGTCGATGAATGGGATCAGCAAATGAAACCCTGAATCAAGTGTGCGTGAGTATTTGCCCAGTCGTTCTATGACAAAATTTGATCGCTGTGGCACAATTCGCGCCGTTTTGACGATGGTGACGACGGCGGCAATCGCTAGACCGATGGCGATAATGTTCCCGATGGTGAGCTCTTCCATATGCATATCCTCGTGCTGTCTGATGTGTTGTTATAGTTGTGGTGGTGTTGAGAATTTCTCTCTCGCGACCGTTAACTGAATGCCTTCGTTGGCAATGACCCAGACCGTTTCCCCAGCCTTGAGATCTTCGGTGGAAAGCGCATTCCAGCGTACGCCGTTGAGAACAACCTTGCCTGAACCCTGTTGGAAGTCGCTCACTACTATTACCCGTTCGCCAATATCATTTTGGAAACTCGGCTTTTCCTCTTTCCCGTCCTTGCTATAGCCTTTGAACCAGTTCGCCAGTCGTCCTCTGGCAAAGAACAAAGTAGCAACGCTGACGACAGTGAAAACCATGTACTGCATCGCCAAAGATTCAATCAGGCCGAGTTGCAACAGCAGCGCTGTCACGATGGCGGCGATCCCGAAGAATACCGCGATGACACTGGTTATCATCAGTTCTATGACAATCAGCAAAATACCGATAAGCATCCACCACATAGCTGTGCTCATATGTCCTCCTTGGTTACATTAACTCATCAATATGATTTCAATCGGCAAGCCACACGTCCTGGGCCCAATGCCAGATTGATTCCCATGTGTCATCACACATGGTGTCAGCCCACATCTTGACAGTCCCATCTTGGCTGATGCAGTAATAGGCTCCATCACTCTCGCAGATCGGCAGGTACTTGCGAGGCATGCCAAGACTCCAAGCGACAGCAGCCATTTCCGGAAGGTACGTGTGAGAGTTGGGGTCGCATACTGTTGCGGGTTCCACTCTTCCGTAAACCACATCGCTTACGGTTGACAGAAAATAGCGGAAGTCATCTGGCAGTGCTATCAATAATTGTTCTTCAATCTCCACCAGGAGATCCTCATCGGGAAGTTCCAGTGGGACTGGTACCGGTTCATTTCTTTCCTGTAAAAGCTCTATGACGTCTTCCATTCTTTTCCATTACTCTCTGGTTGTTTTGATTGTGCTCTACACGTCAATCAGCCAGCTTTCGCAGGCGCAGTAGAAATTGGTCGGTGGCGCGGTTCAACATAGGATCGAAGATAGATCGATTGTGCCTGTCCTGTGGATTGCTGAGTAAATCGCTCTGTGCTTCTACAATGAAACCCGCATCTTCAATGACTTTAATCGCATCAGCAAGCGTGATTCTGTGCATACGGTTGTTGTTCTGATCTTCTAAGCCTACGTGATCGATTATGCCAACGATACCGTCTGGTTTGAGAACAGCTTTGACCTGCTGCAGCATGGTTCGTGCCCGTGTTGGGCCACCATTGAAATAGTCATGAAGAACCTGGGAAATAAGCACCATGTCCACGGAGTTTTCAGCTAGACCAAGATCTGTGATGGGACGCTCGAGGCTGATGACATTATTCAGCTTTTCTGTAGCGATGCGGGCGAATATGGCATCGCCTTCTGTCATCTCTCCATGGTCGTCTTGCGTAGGTTCGGTGTGGGGCGGGTTTTGGGCATAGACTTGACCGTCCGCCCCTGTTGCATGTGATAACACATAGCTAAAATAGCCACTGCCGGCGTAAATATCCAGCACCGTCATGCCAGGCTTGATCTCCAGAAACTCTATAACGTCCACAGGCTTTCTGTAAGGATCTCGTATACGGTCGGCGACATTTCGCTCTGGTCTCTGCAGTGCCTCTTGTAGCGCAGCGGTATCCAGCGGTGGCCAGTCATTCGCGTAGGCTTTTCCTGCGGTGAATACAGTAAGGACGACGGACAAACTGAGGACGTATGGGGTGATAGTTCTCATGGATTCCTGTGTTTGGGATGCTAGGATGTCCAGCCGGATTATGATCCAAGGTGGGAGAGAGAGTAAGCGGTTTGTGACTTAATCGATATGGCTCAGTGTACAGGGTGGAACCGTTACCGAAATCAGGGTATCAACATTTCTGTACGAAATCTCAGGCGGCACAATAAGATAAGGCCAGAGAAGTTTCCGGAGGCGGAGCAGATCAAGGGAGTGTGCTAAGTGGTCCAAAGGGAGGATAGCAATGAATGTAATGTTTAGAGCTCGTTCAATCCTGCAGTTGACGGTGGTGGGCTTTTTCGCGGTTGCTGCGCTGCTTATCGCTGCACTCCTGGTCACCGCCCAGCAATTGGATAATCTAAGTGATCGCAGCCAAGTCACTGTTGGTGATGCCGCCAGGGCGATGAGTGCCAGCCGTCAACTGATTGAACAAACTCGTGAGATGGAGCGCAATGCACTTCAATACGTGATTCTTGGGGATGCGTCGATCTATCAGCTATACGTGAATCGTCGTCAGGAGTTCACGGCAGCGGCGAGGCTTCTGATCAGCCTTGATCTTGGTGGAGAAGCAGCGCAGTTTGCCGCCATTCTAGTGCAGGATGAAGCCGAGGCATTTGTGAGACTCAGCAATTCCCCGGACCGTCGGCGAGTAGAGTCGGATTACTTAAATTTTTCCCGCATGGCTTATCAGATCGCCGATTCCATCGAAACTTGGATCGACGAACAACAGACAAGTCTGCGTGAGCAAAGCGAGACCACTCAGCGGGCGCTCACGGCGCAGGCCTTCTTGTTTATTGGGGCCGCTTCTGTCCTGGCAGTACTATTCACCATCCTGATCACGCGTCCATTACGTCAGA
>JBBSPQ010000490.1:0-2936 GCA_038258585.1 Pseudomonadales bacterium | reverse complement strand
GCTATGAAAATTGCTCAGGGCCATCTTTTGTCGAGGCTCAGCGGTATCGCAGGCATTTATTTGGTAGACGATCTCCCTTCTGAACTCGATGTGCACAACCGAAAGCTTGTGTGTGAATTGCTTGAGGGACTTGAGTGTCAAGTATTCCTTACTTGCGTAGATGTTAGCGATCTTGAAAACTGTTGGTCTCCTGAATTATTGCAGAGAAAGTTCCACGTGGAACATGGTAAAATAACGGTACAAAATGAGTCAGCTGCGAGCGATACTTCAGGCTGAAAAAATTAGGTTCATAAGCACCGCGGTGCCTTCGTCGAGTTGTCTTCTCAGACAGGAACGGACGGACATAAGTAAGTACGGGAGAGTACAGATGGCTCAGGATTCTACATATAACTCGTCGAGTATTAAGGTTTTAAAGGGTCTTGACGCTGTCCGTAAAAGACCGGGAATGTATATCGGCGATACTGACGATGGCACTGGCTTACACCACATGGTATTTGAGTTAGTTGATAACTCCATTGACGAAGCCCTTGCGGGCCATTGTGATGACATTCGCGTCATCATTCATCCTGGTGAAACCGTTACTGTGTCAGACAATGGCCGTGGGATTCCAACAGAAATGCATACTGAAGGAGTTTCCGCTGCAGAGGTCATCATGACGGTGCTCCACGCAGGTGGCAAGTTTGATGATAACAGCTACAAAGTGTCTGGAGGCTTGCACGGCGTCGGTGTTTCAGTCGTAAACGCGCTCTCAGAAGAGCTCAAACTGACAATCCGCCGTGACGGGAAAGTGCATGAGCAGATATATATTCATGGTGTTCCACAAGCCCCACTCGCTGTCGTTGGTGAAACATCGGCAACGGGCACCCAGTGTCATTTCAAGCCCTCCGCGGCTACCTTTTCCAATATCGAATTCCATTACGATATTCTTGCGAAGAAATTGCGTGAACTGGCATTTCTTAATGCTGGAGTTTCGATTCACCTGAAAGATGAGCGCACTGGAAAGACTGACCTGTTCAAGTATGAAGGTGGACTCCGGGCATTTGTTGACTACTTGAATACCAATAAAACACCGGTAAATAAGATATTCCATTTTGCTGCTGAAAGAATTGTAGATGGCATTTCAGTAGAAGTTGCCTTGCAGTGGAATGACACCTATCAGGAAAACATTTTTCCTTACACGAATAATATTCCGCAAAGGGACGGAGGTACGCACCTTGCCGGCTTCAGAGCCGCCCTTACTCGAGTTTTGAACAGCTATATCGATCGAGAATTAGCTACCAAGAAAGGGAAAGAAGTAGCAACCACTGGGGATGATGCACGTGAAGGCCTGACCGCGATCATCTCGGTAAAAGTCCCTGATCCAAAGTTCTCCTCACAGACAAAGGACAAGCTGGTTTCTTCAGAAGTGAAAGCGGTTGTTGAGCAGGAAATGGCCAGTCATTTCACCGACTATCTGATGGAAAATCCTCAGGAAGCTAAGCTGATTGTTAATAAGATGCTGGACGCTGCTCGCGCCCGCGAGGCTGCGCGAAAAGCGCGCGAAATGACTCGTCGCAAAGGCGCTCTCGATATTGCCGGATTACCAGGAAAATTAGCAGATTGCCAGGAAAAAGATCCAGCATTATCAGAGATTTACCTAGTGGAGGGTGATTCGGCTGGCGGTTCTGCCAAGCAAGGTCGAAACAGGAAAAACCAGGCCATTCTGCCTCTGAAAGGTAAGATCCTGAACGTGGAGAAAGCACGCTTTGACAAAATGTTGAGCTCGGCTGAAATCGGTACACTGATTAAAGCACTCGGATGTGGTATCGGAAACGAGGAGTTCACGCCTGCCAATCTACGCTATCACAGCATCATTATTATGACCGACGCCGATGTCGATGGTTCTCACATTCGAACACTGCTGTTGACGTTCTTCTTCCGACAAATGCGGGAGTTAGTGGAGCGTGGTCATATCTTCATTGCGCAGCCTCCCCTCTACAAGATACGCAAAGGCAAACACGAGCAGTATTTGAAAGATGACGACGAGTTAGCGAAATATCAGACCCAGATCGCGTTAGAAGGCGCTAGTTTGTTCGTGAATCCAGATGCTCCTGCTATATCTGGCGACGCACTGGATGCCATTGTTAAGCAGTATCACAACACTTATTCAATTGTGAAGCGACTAAACAGGCTTTATCCCTCAGAGATACTAGAGGCAATGATATTCACTCCAGAATTGAGGCAGAGCAATTTGTCCGAACAGGAAGTGAACAGCTGGGTGGCCGAATTGTTTGGTGCATTGGCTCGTATTCATCCCAAAACCAGCCTCGGCTATGAAATCACGACCACTAAGGACGAGGAGAGAAATGCCTATCTGCCTCATATTAGACAATCCTTCCACGGACTGACAAAGGACTATCAGTTCAATATGGAATTCTTCGGCTCTGGCGAATACAAAGCAATTGTCCGTTTAGGTGCAACGCTTGAAGGCCTGATTGAGGAAGGCGCTTATGTCCAACGCGGCGAACGTAAGCAGGAGATCAAGAGTTTCGCAGCTGCACTGGCATGGCTGACTGCCGACGCGATGAAAGGTCATTATCTGCAGCGGTACAAAGGGCTGGGTGAAATGAACCCGGATCAGCTGTGGGAGACCACAATGGATCCCGAGAGTCGGCGCATGTTGCAGGTGAAAATCGAAGACGCCATCGGGGCTGATCAATTGTTCACTACTTTGATGGGTGACCATGTGGAACCACGTCGAGAGTTCATTGAAACCAACGCTTTGGCGGTACAGAATCTGGATATATGACCGATAACCTATTGTCGGTTTACTTTACATGTCAGGGTAAGCTACAAAATTTACTAGATTTAAGACGTTGATTCTTAAAAGAAAGTTTTTTTGGCATGGATCTGGCTTCACTATTCATCTTACTAATTTTGGGAATGCAACCCAAATT
>JBBSPQ010000489.1:0-2938 GCA_038258585.1 Pseudomonadales bacterium | reverse complement strand
TTCAGCTTGAACTTCGCCAGTTCTTCGAGCGAGGTAAAATTACATCCAGCAGCGCAATAGCAAGGATGACCGGAATCTCACAGTCCCAGATCTATCGTAATCTTTACGGTCGACCAAAGCGCGTAACCAGCACCCTCAAAGCCCTATGCGATTATGCAAATATCTCGATTTTTGCTGAAAAGGCGGATCCGCGTAATTCTCCCATTTTGATGGACGCTCTGGGCCTGGTATGGGACGGCACAGACCAGCACGCAAAGAGGCTGGCTGAATTGCTATTTGCTCATCGCAAGGCGTGCCTGTAAAAATGATTGACGATGCAGCAGTACACAGGAGGGGTCCATGGATGAGGCTTCGACACCCGTAACAGTCAAATCAGCATTCAGTAGCCTTAAAGCCGCGGGATACCCACGCTCATACATTGAGAAGCTTCTCCCTGACTGGTGGGACAATAGTCTGTTCAAAACCAGCGCCGGCGTACTTCAATTCGCCCTGATTCTCAAACAACGACTGGGCCTCGAAACCAGCTTTGGCCAAGAAGGCCAACTACTCATCCAGACCCATCCTCGTAGCGCCAGGTTCAAGCGACGTTCGGATACCAAGGAGTCGGAGCTGAACATTGCGGCGGGTCTTGGCCTGGCCATCACCAAGTTGGCCCTGTTCTGTGCCAACACGCCGTATACGCCGCCGACTTCCGATCCCAAGCTATTGCGAGAGAAGATTCTTGCGATGAGTGGCAAACCTCATGTGGATTTTGAAGGCTTGTTGAAGCTCTGTTGGGCTCACGGAATACCCGTGCTCTACTTGAAGGATCTGCCAAGAGCGAGCAAGCGCATGACGGGCATGGCCGTCAGCATCGACGGTCGACCGGCCATTATCTTGGGTTTCAACAACACCCAACATGCCCGCCAGTTGTTCGTTCTTGCGCACGAGTTAGGCCATATTGTGAGCGGCCACCTCGATGAAGGCGGCGTTTTGATCGACGAGGATCTCGCCGAGGTCACAGACACACTCATCGAGACAAATAACAAACGCAAGGATGCCGAGGAGCGGGAGGCCGATTCATTTGCATTGGCGCTCATCCGAAACGGTTATACAGCCCCATTGGCATCAATGGGTCGCCTCAGCTCCGCCACGGCCATTGCGGCTAAAGCGGCTGTGCTTGGACGAGAAATGGGGATCGATCCCGGCCACCTGATTCTTTCGTATGCAAAGCAACACAATGATTGGGCCCGTGCAAACCAAGCACTCGAATACAGCCCACCTCAGCCAAGCGCAATTGAAGTGGTCGGTCGGTACTTTCGCGAAGGCGTATCGCTCGAAGCGCTTAGCTCCGAGAATCAGGAATATCTTTTGTCGATCCAAGGATTTGGTGAGTAAAACGCTTTGTATCTTCTAGATAGCGATGCCGCTCGCAAACTTTGTCAGTACCAACTCATTCATGAGCTGACACGTGCTCTGGATTGCGCCCTCACGGACTTTGCGGTGCTGCCCCAGTTGGCCTTTCAGCTGCGGCTGCATAATCATCAGGCCGCATTAAAAAAGCTGGGCTCTATTGAATCGGTGGCTCTAGCCGCAGAGCTGATCGCCCATGCCAGCATCGTAGAAGTCAGGGTCGAAACCTCGAATTACGTTCTGAACTTCGAGCGACCGGATATCGAATCCGGTGAGGCAATCTTGTTCGCCGCTCTGCTCCAAAATACTCAGGACACAATGATAAGTGGCGACAAGAGAGCCTTCGTTGCGCTGTCCAAGCTTGATGATATAGAGGTCACCCATGAAATGTGGATTCGCTTACTCTGCCTCGAAGAAGCTGTCCTGCTGATCCTGCGTAGCGATAGTTTCGATCAGGTGTGTGCAAAAGTTCGAGCGCGTTGTGATGTCGACAAAGCACTAAGTATCGCGTTTGGCGTATCACAACCAGCAGTTCAAAACTCCGTGTTGGAGGCGATATCGAGCTACCTTCGAGACTTGCACCGAGATACTGGTGGCAATTGGCGAGACCTCGACGAAAAAAAAAGCCAGTCCCAACAAACCAGCCCAACATAATCTGAGTGGCAGTAGCAGCCTACCGCTCCACGGGTGCCAGCCGCGTACACGTATTAGACACCAACAAAGCGATTTCTAAATTCCGTTTTCAAGAAATCGTACAATTCCTCATCGCGCCTCCAAAGATAGTGCCGGCAAACGCTACCTTCTTCATGCGGCCCGGCAACAGGCTGAAATCCACTATCGATTAGTCGCGAAGAAATCCGTTTTGGAGAATTAAGAAATTGGTGAGCAATTTCCCTGTTGAACACATACCGCTGCTGAAAATCCTTCAACGTAGATGGCGCGATTTTACGCTGATTGTTCTCAACTAAGTGTGGAAGCAAGCCATTATTTATCAATCCATACACAACCTGATCTTTTACGTTTAATACACTGGCGACCTCCTGAGCACTAAGATTGGTTGTCGTCTGATGTTCCGCTAACCAACGCCGTTTCCAAGAGTAAAAATCATCAATCAGTAATTGATAATCCGCAAATGCCATTCCGGTTTCGCATCGATACAATTCAACTTCGCATTCTGTCAACGCACCCACGAAATCCAAAAACTGACTCTCGTCTTTCAGATAATAAGTAAATAATTTTCGGAGCGACAAGTATTGATTAGTACCATGCACTGCGTCGGACGGAGAAAATTTCTGTATAAAACTTTCAGAGTCAACAATCCAAGGGGTAGGGTTACTGTTTTTTGAGTTATAGCCAACCAGATACCCGCCAATAATAAGTGATCGTACCCTGCGCTCACTTATCCCTAAGCGACGCGCAGCCTCCTTTAAACTTCGTGAATTGTTAAATTTCTCAACAAAAGCCTGTGCTTCCTGGAGATCCACAACAGTGGATATTTTTCCACAGTCATGCTGGATCGAATTAGATGAGATGAAACCCTTTTCCA
>JBBSPQ010000488.1:0-2940 GCA_038258585.1 Pseudomonadales bacterium | reverse complement strand
GGGAACCGACACACCGACACCGCCTTACACAGGAACGAGCACCCCAATCGCCACGAACACAGCGACGTCAGGCGCGAGCGCGACGCCTGGCTAAGCCTTCTGACGGTGTTTGGAAGTTGAGGACGAATTGGTTAAACGCGATATTGGAGTATCAACTGAATGCATATGGATCGTAAGTATACGGATCGAAGAAGCACGACGGGCAGATTGGAAGCGGTATTATGAAATGCGCATTGCGCTGTGCCAGTTTGTCCGTGCTTCTTATCCTGAGCGTAGCCTGCACCCCCAGCCCGGTTACAATCCACCTAGCAACGTGGACAACGGGGAACGAGGCCGCTCAACTCCAGAAGCTGATTGATCATATCAATGCCGGGAATACCGAGTACCAGATCGTGCATACGCCGCTGGCGTCTGATTATTACACGCAAATTCAAACACAGTTGGTGAATGGATCAGCGGCTGACCTGCTCTGGATGGATCAGAGTCATATGTCATGGGCTGCCGATAATCATTTTCTGCCACTCCAGGACTGTGTAGCAAATGCTACGCCCAAGTCGGCAGGGGACATTCAGGACTATTTTCCGGGGATTCTGCAAACGGACTATCAGAATAACATGCTCTATGGGCTGCCCTGGGTGGCTCAGCCCGTCGTGCTCTATTACAACAAGAGTATGTTTGACGCCGCCAAGCTCGCTTACCCGACGGTGGATTGGACATGGGATGATTTCACGAATGCGGCCAAGTCCTTAACGAAGGACATCAACGGCGATGGTACGGTCGATCAATGGGGCACGACTGCGAACGGTTGGCCACCGCCGCAAATGTTCATCTGGCAAGCGGGCGGCGCGGTGATCAGCCCCGATTTAGCGACCTCACCGATTGACAGTAAAGAAGCGCTGGACGGGATGAACTTCTATCTGAGCATGATCATCGACCCTGCAATGGCCCCTAGTGCTGACGTGACCCAAGGAAAGAGCTTCAGCGACTTGTTCAAAGCGGGTAGGGTGGCGATGGTTTTTGCCAGCGCGACCGATGACCTCGACTACAATGCTCCCGGCATCGACGTCGGTGTCGTGCCGCCTCCCATGAATCCCACGACGCGCAGCAGCATCACCTACGCCTGGACAGCCAGCATGGTGATTAATGCAGCGACCCAGCACTCGAAAGAAAGCTGTGATGCTTTGCTTGCCGTTAGTGAAGCCATTGACAACTGGAAAATTCTCTCTCCACGGATTTCACAAGCGACAGTCGCGCATTTAGTCGCCTCAGAGCCTCGTAAGGCAGCTAACGCGCAAGCGTTCCTCGATGCCACCGAGAATATGAGTGCCTTTCGGATTGTTCCGAAATATATTGAGTGGGAAGACACTTTGTGGAGCCAGTATTTCAGCCCACTGCTGAACCAGGAGAACGACGAAGCGCCATCGATGGTTGCGCTCGCCAGCGATGTCCGTCTTCAACTGGAGGGACTGCTGCCAGGTGCAACGCCAACGCCAGCCCCATGAGTTCCATCTGAGTTCGACTTTGCACATAGATAGCTGAAACAAAGAAGGCAGTGTCCTCTGACAAAGGATCAAACGATGCTTAATCTGCCGCCGATAGTTATAGACTGGATCGAGCCGTTCGCGCCATGTTTTTATAGGGTCACGACCTGGATGAAAGCCCAGATTCTGCTGGTCGGAGCGATTTAGACGCCGGGCAAGCGCGTGGTGAGCGAAGCCTTGCTGGTGATGGGCTTGAGTGAGAGGCAACAGTTTGCCCAGTATCATCAGGTCTTGAACCGAGCGGTCTGGTCGCCATTGGCGTTGGCACAGGTGTTGCTGAAGCCGCCGGTGAAAACGTTCGCGCAACCGGGAGAGCGCTTGGTGTTTGGGATTGACCCGACGATTGAACGGCGCTGTGGATGCTGCCTTGTACGATCCTGCGCCACGTACAGCGGTAAAGGCCGCCCCCGCAAGAAAGGCATGCGCTTACGCCTGATGTGCAAAGCCGAACTTAGGCTCACTTAACGCGATGACCGAAGATATTAGATTACTTGCGAGAAACGGTGCTCCGTATTTACGACAAGGTTTATAACAACGGATATACGCCAGAAATCGTTATAAATGACTCGCAACGAGTAGCAAATCTGTGAAAAAGGCGACAAGAAAGCCAACGAACAACCCCCAGCCCATATAGAACTTGAAGGCTTCTCGTCGCCCCAGAATAAATAGCTCACCTAGCAGGTAGATCAATGCGCCTGACGCCAACGCTAAAAAGAAAATGGATGTGGGAGTCGAGGTAAAGCGATAACCAATCAACGTCCCTATCATCGTCGGCCCTCCCCCGATCAGGCCAAGAATTCCTAGAAAGCCCCAGGTCGTTTTAATGCCGCTGAGGGGGCCAACGATACAAAAGCCTTCGGTCGCATTGTGGAGAGCAAAGCCAACGATGAGTAACGTCGCAAATGATACTTCCCCGCGTCCGGCAGATTGCCCGATAGCCAGACCTTCGGAAAAATTATGAAGCCCTAATCCGACAGCAATCAGGAGCGCAACACGACTTGGAGGAATTTGTGTTGCTGGGTTGACGTTAGAGCGTAAGAACGCTTTTTCCAGGCCAAAGAGACCCAGGAGGCCCATAGCAAATCCCGCGATAAAAATGCTGAAGAGCAAAACGAAATCACTCAGGGAGGCTTGGCCCCTCGTCACAGCCTGCAAGGTGGCTTCAATCGGTTCAGATAATTTGCTCAACATGCTGAAGAGCAGAAAAAAGACAATGCCAGCCGAAATCATACTCATAAAAGTGCGGACTTGCGGCGAGACCCGCTTTATCCGCCCTAAGGGCAAACCTAAATAAAGAACTGATTCAACCTTTTGCTGCAAAGACGTGACGCAGGTTAATGAGCGCAAAAGCGAGATGATGCGCACCGAGAAAGTTGGCATCCTTGCGATCAAAGCGGAT
>JBBSPQ010000487.1:0-2951 GCA_038258585.1 Pseudomonadales bacterium | reverse complement strand
CATGGCGACACGAGCAAGGCCCTGGAGCTATCCCTTCGTTGCGACCTGATCGTCTTTGACATGGTCTTGCATCATTTACCCTCTCCGCATGAGGCTTTTCAGCATGCCTTAACACTGCTCAATTCTGGCGGGCGTCTGTTAATTGTCGATCTGTGCCAGCACGATCAGGATTGGGTCCGCGAGTCCTGCGGCGATCTATGGTTAGGTTTCGATCACGATGAAATGGGGGAATGGGCAACACAGGCACATCTGCGTGCAGGTCAGACGGTTTATCTGGGGCTGCGCAACGGCTTCCAGATTCAGATGAGTGTATTTCAGAAGCAAGAGCGGCCTTCCCCCATCAACTGAATTTTAAATTTAACGATTAGTAATCCACCGTTTAGAAAAGGAAAAATATATGGCAACCTCACTTTTCACTTCAGAATCCGTTTCCGAAGGACATCCCGATAAAATTGCGGATCAGATATCCGATGCCGTACTGGACGCCCTGCTGACGCAAGATCCCAAGGCCCGAGTCGCCTGCGAAACCATGATTAAAACCGGTATGGTTGTGGTTGCCGGCGAAATCACTACGGAAGCCTACGTCGATATTGAAGAGATCGCTCGTAAAGTGGTTTGCGATATCGGTTACGACCATTCCGATAAAGGATTTGATGGCAAATCATGCGCCGTTTTAAACGCGATTGGCAAACAATCCCCTGATATTGCACAAGGCGTTGACGATTCTGCCGATCATGAGCAAGGCGCTGGTGATCAAGGTTTGATGTTTGGTTATGCCACCAATGAAACCGAAGTATTAATGCCGGCACCAATCACTTACTCACATCGCTTGGTGAAACAACAGGCGGAAGTGCGCAAAAATGGCACGCTGCCTTGGCTGCGACCAGACGCTAAGAGTCAGATCACGTTCCGCTACGATAATGGCAAACCTGTCGCAATCGACGCAGTTGTTCTGTCGACTCAGCACAGCCCTGACATCGGCCAGAAGGATTTGCAAGAAGCTGTGATGGAAGAGATTATCAAAAAAGTGCTGCCCGCAGAATGGCTGGATAAGAACACTAAGTACTTCATCAACCCAACTGGACGATTCGTCATCGGCGGTCCATTTGGTGACTGCGGACTAACCGGTCGAAAAATTATTGTTGATACCTATGGCGGCATGGCACGTCATGGTGGAGGCGCATTCTCGGGCAAAGATCCTTCTAAAGTGGATCGTTCTGCGGCGTATGTTGCACGTTATGTGGCTAAAAATATTGTTGCTGCTGGTCTGGCACATCGATGTGAGATTCAACTCTCTTATGCAATCGGCGTAGCAGAACCTACTTCGATCAGCGTGGATACATTTGGTACCGGCGCAATCCCTGAAGATCGTATCGTAACACTCATTCGTGAGTTCTTCGAGCTGCGTCCGAAGGGTTTGATTCGCATGCTGAATTTGATTCGACCAATCTACCTGCCAACGGCAGCGTACGGCCACTTTGGCCGCGAAGAAGAAGACTTTACCTGGGAGAAAACGGACAAAGCAGCCGCGCTGCGGGATGCCGCCGCTCTCTAAATTATTTTATATTTTACCGACATACAGGATTACAGAATGAGTACTGAAGATTATAAAGTTGCCGACATTAAACTGGCCGATTTTGGTCGCAAGGAAGTGATTCTTGCTGAAGCAGAAATGCCAGCACTGATGTCGCTTCGCAAGCGTTACGCCGACCAGAAACCGCTGGCCAATGCGAAAATTCTCGGCTGCATTCACATGACCGTGCAAACCGCCGTGCTGATCGAAACTCTAGTTGAACTCGGCGCCGAAGTGCGTTGGTCATCGTGCAATATTTTCTCCACTCAGGATCACGCTGCTGCCTACATCGCTTCAAGAGGCACCGCCGTTTACGCCTGGAAGGGACAAACAGTAGAAGAAGGAGACTGGTGTATCGAGCAGACCATTCTCAAGGATGGCAAGCCTTGGGATGCCAACATGATTCTGGATGATGGCGGCGATCTGACCGGCATGGTTCACAACAAATATCCCCAGATGCTCGAAAAGATCCACGGCATTACAGAAGAGACAACGACCGGCGTTCACCGCTTGTTGGAGATGATGGAAGAGGGCTCGCTGAAAGTGCCTGCCATCAATGTAAACGACTCTGTGACCAAATCTAAGAACGACAACAAGTACGGCTGTCGTCACAGCCTGAACGACGGCATCAAACGCGGCACAGATATGCTGCTTTCGGGTAAGCACGCGCTGGTAGTCGGTTATGGTGATGTGGGAAAGGGCTCTGCTCAGAGTCTGCGCCAAGAAGGCATGATCGTTAAGATCTCCGAAATCGATCCTATCTGCGCAATGCAGGCCTGCATGGACGGCTACGAAATCGTTTCTCCTTACTCGAAGGGAAATAACACTGGCCGTCTGGAAGACATCGATCGCGTATTGCTCGGCAAACTCGATCTCATTGTGACCACGACTGGCAACATCGATGTGTGCGACAAGAACATGCTGCAAGCGGTGAAGTCCGGTGCGATTATCTGCAACATCGGTCACTTCGATAATGAGATCGACACTGCTTACATGCGTAAAAACTGGACCTGGGAAGAGATCAAACCGCAAGTGCACAAGATTTATCGCGGCGACGCGGAGAAAGATTCCGGCAATTACCTGTTACTGCTTTCCGAAGGCCGTTTGATCAACCTCGGCAATGCAACCGGTCACCCGTCACGCATTATGGATGGATCGTTTGCGAATCAGGTCATCGCTCAGCTGTATTTGTACGAGAAAAAATTTGCTTCGCTTTCCCCTGAATTCAAGAAAGACAACATCACTGTAGAAGTGTTGCCAAAACATCTTGATGAGCAGGTCGCCGCACTAATGGTGGGTGGTTTCGGCGGCGTGCTGACCAAGTTGACTCCGGCGCAGGCGAAATATATTCATGTCGGCGTGGATGGCCCGTTCAAGT
>JBBSPQ010000486.1:0-2954 GCA_038258585.1 Pseudomonadales bacterium | reverse complement strand
TGCGCTGATCCAGTGCTGCCAACCGATAAAGTCTCACCACATTACTTTCCTGCCTCTGCTGCGCCATACGCGCAATAAGCAACGAGACAATCATCAAGATTGCCAGAAAGACTATAGTAAAAGGATTGGAGAGAAACATCAGGCACCGCTCACATGTCACATTGACGCAAAAACTGCGTTTCCGTATGTGTTATCGGCGCCAGCGGCTGGAGGTTTACCTAGAAAAGGTCAAGCGGATTTATAATTCAGACCAAGGTCCCGGAAACAGAACTATTACCCAGACTACTGCGACCAGCCCCATTCCGACGAAAACCGCCGCAGAGCCAATATCCTTGGCCTCTCTGGACAATTCGTGGTACTCGGGGCCAATGCGATCGACGACAGCCTCGATCGCTGTGTTGAGTAGCTCAATGATCATTAACAATAGCAATACTCCGATCAAAAGCGCGCGTTCAACGGCTGTCTCACCTAGCCAGAGCGCCAGAGGGGAGAAAACGACCAATACCAGTACTTCCAGCCGGAACGCCTCTTCGGATCGAAATGCCGAGCGCAAACCATTAATGGAGTAACGGGCCGCGGCGATCAGTCGGGAGATCCCCCTTCGCTTTAGTGGCACTGTTTCATGGGGAGGCAAATCACTCATGGGGAGAAAACAACTCCCTGAGCTTGTCCCCGGGATGAGGAGCCCGCATGAAGGTTTCTCCGATCAGAAAGCCATAGATATCGTGAGAGATCATCCTCTGAACATCTGCCGCTGTGCTGATGCCGCTTTCGGTCACCAATAGCTTTTCCTTTGGCGCGATCTCAGCCAGACGCAATGTGGTCTCCAGATCCGTAACAAAGGTATGCAGATTGCGGTTGTTAATTCCTATCAGATCGAAACCTGCCGTAAGGGCGATCTCGAGTTCAACCTCATCGTGCACTTCCACCAGCGCGTCTATATTCATATCTCGTGCGTACTCTGCCAACTCCTTTAGCTTGGCTGGAGTAAGCGCGGCCACAATCAGCAACACACAGTCCGCACCCAGCGCCTTTGCCTCTGCAATCTGGTAACGATCTACCATGAAATCCTTTCGAATAACGGGCAAGTTGCAAGCCATTCGCGCCTGCTGCAGGTAGCTATTACTGCCCTGAAAATATTGCACGTCAGTGAGAACAGAAATGCAGGTTGCACCAGCCGCTTCATATTGGGCGGCAATCAATGCGGGATCGAAATCTTTCCGAATCAACCCTTTGCTGGGTGATGCCTTTTTGATTTCAGCGATTACCGCCGTTTGCTCTGCTTGCATCCGCTGGCGCAAGGCACCAATGAATTCGCGTTTATCCGTCACCAGCGCTGCACGTCGCTCAAGCTCGGCAAGACTAACCTGCTCGCCAGCCTGCTCAATCTCACGCTGCTTCTGCGCAATAATCTCTTCAAGAATTGTGGACTTACTCATAGCACCGACCTGACCTTACCGAAGTGCTGAGCTGAATGTAGCCAGCTCATCCAGTTTTTTCAGCGCTGCACCACTACGCAGAATCTCTTGTGCCTGACTGACACCACCGCCTATATCACCGGCCAGATTCGCTGCATAAATCGCCGCCCCGGCATTAAGCGCAACGATATCACCCGCCGCTTCATCTTCGTAGGTCAACGCGGCACGCACCATGATCAGGCTTTCCTGCGCATCATTGATCTGCAGCATTGCATAGTTGTCTCGACGAGCGATGCCGAAATCCTCGGGCTTGATTACGTAATTCTTGATGGCCCCATCCCTGAGTTCGCCAACACGAGTATCAGCAGAAATACTGATCTCATCGAGGCCATCGTCAGAGGAGACAATCAGCACATGCTCACTGCCCAATGCCTGCAAGACATCAAGAATCACATCGATCCAGACTGGATCGAAGACACCGAGTAATTGGTTCGGCGCGCCGGCAGGATTGGTCAACGGACCAAGGAGGTTGAAAACAGTTCGTACCCCTATTTCACGGCGCGGGCCAATGACATGTTTCATGGCGCTGTGATGGGCTGCCGCAAACATGAATCCTACGCCCACCTCATTAATGCATCGCGCCACATCGGCCGGGCTGATACTGAGATTCACCCCGTTGGCCTCAAGCAGATCGGCACTGCCGCTCTTGCTGGTGGCGCCACGATTACCATGCTTGGCGACTCGCGCGCCAGCACACGCTGCCACCATCGCGGCCGCTGTAGAAATATTAAAAGTGTCGGTCCCGCTACCACCCGTGCCGCAGGTATCGACAAGATGTTTTTTGTCGTCGATCTCAACACGAGTGACTAGTTCACGCATGACGGTGACCGCACCGAATAGTTCGGGCGCGCGCAAACCTTTCATCTGTAAAGCAACGAGAAAAGCACCGATCTGTGCATCCGTTTTCTGACCGGACATAATCTCGCGCATCAGAATTATCATGTCTGCAGGACTGAGATCCTGTTTCTGCGTCAGTTGCCGAATGGCGATTTTAATATCCATACCCGTCCTTTTTCTTCTAACGCCGTCGCTACCTGCTTTGGGCGACCAGAAAATTCTTCAATAACTGATGTCCGTGCTCGCTCAAAATGGATTCGGGGTGAAACTGCACTCCCTCCACAGCCAGAGTCTTATGGCGAACGCCCATTATTTCGTCGCGCTGCCCGTCTTCGGTCTGAGTCCAAGCCGTCACCTCAAGACAATCTGGCAGCGTGCTGCTGTCTATAACCAGTGAGTGATAGCGCGTCGCTGTAAACGGATTACTTAGCCCCACGAACACACCTGCGTTGCGGTGGTAGATCGGTGACAGTTTGCCATGCATGACTTTCTTGGCCCTGATGACATCACCACCGAATGCCTGCCCAAGTCCCTGATGCCCGAGACATATTCCCAGCAGCGGAATCTTGCCTGCAAAGTGCTTGATTACACTGACAGAGACGCCAGCCTCATTGGGCGTGCAGGGGCCGGGGGAAATGA
>JBBSPQ010000485.1:0-2957 GCA_038258585.1 Pseudomonadales bacterium | reverse complement strand
CATTGGGGCCGTACCCAGACAGATATGTTTCTGCATCATTTCCACATCGACCTGCCGAGCACTGAGCTTACCCAGCTCCACCTGTTCAGCGATCTGCCGTGCCGCGTTGGCGATATCCCACTGGCCTCCGTAATCCGCTGCAACCGTTACGATTGTGCCAGTATTTTTTGCCGTGAGCTCTTCGACGTCACACATGTGCTGCTGTATCTTGGAAGAAAAACTCCGACGATTCCCAATGAACTGCAGGCGCACATTGTTACTGTGTAGTTGGGTAATTTCCTTGCGTTTAAGTACCGCAAGAAAAAGAGCCATAAGTCCCTTTACTTCCTTGTTCGGTCGCAGCCAGTTCTCGCTGCTGAAAGCAAAGAGGGTAAGGTATTTGATATCACGTTTTACGCAGGAGTAAACCACTTGCCGGGCCGCTTCGGCGCCGGCGCGATGACCAGCCGATCCTGACAATTTATTCATCCGGGCCCAACGGTTATTTCCATCCATGATTACAGCGACGTGTTGCAGCAAATCACCCGCTCCAGATTGCCCCGCTTCAGATTGCCCTGTTTCAGGCTGTCTAGTGGTTTTGTTTTGCATCAGACATCTATGTCTCTTTGGTTAATGTTGTTGCCTCAACATTATATTGACAGCAAATCGGCTTCCTTGACGCCAAAGCTGGCATCAATTGCCGCGATAAATTTATCGGTGATCTTCTGGATCCGCTCCTCAGCTCGACGCTGTTCGTCTTCGCTGATTTCTTTTTCCTTGAGGAGGTCTTTGAAATCGCCGTTGGCATCGCGGCGAATGTTACGCACGGCGACCCTTGCATTTTCGGCTTCGGCTTTGGCTTGCTTGGTGTAGTCACGACGGGTTTCTTCAGTCAGCGCTGGCATAGGCACCCGAACTGACTCACCATTGTTGGAAGGATTGAGTCCAAGGTCAGATTTCATAATGGCCTTTTCGACCTCGCCAATCAATTGTCGCTCCCAAGGCACAACGACCAGACAGCGACCGTCTTCTACAGTGATATTAGCGAGTTGGCTCAGGGGAGTATCTGCACCGTAATACGACACCATGATGGTATCCAGCAGACTTGGGTGGGCACGGCCTGTGCGGATCTTGTTAAAAGCACTTTCGAGCGCAGAGACGCTCTTTTCCATGCGTTGCTCTGCGTCTTTGATAATATCTTCAATCATCTTGCTTTCCCCATTGGATTGGGTGGTTTTGATTATTCTGTTGACGGATTCTCGATAATTGTACCGTCACCGACTCCCATGACATTGTTCAGGAGAGCGCCAGGTCTGTTCATGTTAAAGACCCTGACAGGAATATCGTGTTCTCGAATCAGGGCAATGGCTGTGAGATCCATTACGCCCAGCTTCTTGTCAAGTACTTCGTCGAAACTAAGACGGTCATATTTCACTGCATCCGGCACTAGATTCGGGTCAGCGGAGTATACGCCATCCACCTTGGTGGCCTTCAATATCAATTCCGCGTTGATCTCGACGCCGCGCAAACACGCCGCAGAATCCGTGGTGAAAAAGGGGTTTCCAGTACCTGCTGCAAAAATTACCACATCACCGGAGCGCAAATGGCGAATGGCAGTGCGACGATCGTAATGTTCTACTACACCGCTCATTGGAATTGCAGACATGACTCTGGTTGCAATGCTGGCACGCTCGAGTGCATCGCGCATCGCGAGCGCATTCATCACTGTCGCCAGCATCCCCATGTGATCGCCTGTGACCCGCTCCATTCCAGCCGCGCTCAAAGCTGCGCCGCGAAACAAATTGCCACCACCGATCACCATGCCAATTTGAATTCCGAGACCAACAAGCTGCCCTACTTCCACAGCCATGCGATCAAGAACCTTGGGATCAATACCAAAATCGGCGTCTCCCATCAGGGCCTCACCGCTCAGTTTCAAGAGAATGCGTTTGTACTTCTTTTCCAGCTTTACCATTTGCACCTCAACCAGTCAGAATTCTTTGTTTGAAGCCCAATCAATCCGATGCCGTGATGACACCGGATTGAAGTCTAGTGAGTCTACTTTGGCCCGCCCGCTGCATCCGCAACTTCCTTAGCAAAGTCTACTTCTTCTTTTTCGATGCCTTCACCTACTTCATATCGCGTGAAGCTCACCACATCTGCTCCTGCTTTTTTCAACAGGGCAGCAACGGTGACTTCAGGATCTTTGACGAATGGCTGATCGAGCAAGCTCACTTCCGCGACGAATTTGCGCAGACGGCCTTGAATCATCTTTTCGATAATCTCTTCAGTCTTGCCACTTTCACGTGCCTGTGCAGAATAGATCTCGGACTCTTTCGCCAATACTTCTTTCGCTACATCTTCTGCACGTACAACTAAAGGATTCACTGCAGCAACGTGCATCGCAATATCTTTGGCCAGTGAATCATCGCCGCCTTTCAGGGCAACCAGCACTGCGATGCGATTGTTGCTGTGAACGTACGCTTCAACGATACCGTCATTGATGTTTTTGAACTCAATAACTTCGATACGACGAACACTGATGTTCTCGCCAATTTTCTGCACCAAAGCTTCACGTGCATTTTCCAATTCACCAGCCATCAGTGTCGCGACATCAGATTCTTTGCGGGTAAATGCTTGATCCAGAACTGTGTTCGCAAAATTCAGGAAATTTTCGTCACGGGCAACGAAGTCGGTTTCACTATTTACTTCGACGATGACACCGACGTTGCCGTCTTCTGATATCTTGGTCAGCACAATACCTTCTGCTGCAATACGACCAGCTTTCTTGGCGGCTTTCATGCCACTCGCTTTACGCAGATCGTCGATTGCTTTTTCCATATCACCATCGGCTTCCACCAATGCTTTTTTGCAATCCATCATGCCAAGACCGGTGCGCTCACGCAGTTCCTTTACCATTCCAGCTGTAATATTCGCCATTTTCTTGCCCCTATCTACTCTTTTAAAATTCAATTATT
>JBBSPQ010000484.1:0-2963 GCA_038258585.1 Pseudomonadales bacterium | reverse complement strand
TAACCAGCTGGAACGAGGGCGAAGACTTCCCCTCTCTGGGTATTGGACATTTCATCTGGTATCGAGAAAATCAGGAAGAAGCGTTTGTAGAAAGCTTTCCGTTACTCTTGTCATTTTATGAATCCAGAAATGTCCCGCTTCCCGATTGGATCACGCGACTTCCGAACCATGACTCACCTTGGCAAAGTAGGGCACAATTCCACGCCGAACTTGAGAGTCCGCGAATGATTGAGCTGCGAAATTTCCTGAACGATACCAGGGCTGTCCAAGTGCAATTCATCGTGCAGCGGATGCGTGAAAGCCTTGCGGCGTTGCTTGCAGCCAGCACCAGGCCGCATCAGGTAGCGCAAATTTTTCATGACATCGCCAACGCCAGCGCTCCTACAGGCATGTATGCACTCATTGATTACGTTAACTTCAAGGGCAGCGGTACTTCTGAATCCGAGCGCTACAAGGGTGCAGGTTGGGGGCTACTGCAAGTCCTCGATAATCTGCTCGACACCCGCACTGACGGTGCACTGATGTCTCAATTTGCCGACTCCGCAAGATTCATCTTGCAGCGCCGCGTCAACAATGCCCCCCCTGAGCGAGGCGAGGAACGCTGGCTACTTGGTTGGAATAATCGCATAGCGACCTACGAGTCAACTGTAGGTCGTTGAGTTCCTTTTTATTTCCTCCTGTCTAACCATTGTCTAATATTTGTGCACCATCGGCCGATAGCCCACTCTGAGGCCTGTGCAGCTATCAAACTAACGTCTACAGGCCGTTTCATGACAAAACTCCAGTCCGGAGAAGTTTAGAGGCGAAGATGAGCATTGAAACCGACATCAAGCATGATCTAGCGTTGCCCGCAGATCCTTTGGATTTGCTGCAGGCCCAAGTCAAACGACAGAAACTGTTTCTGTTCTTGATGATGGGGCTATGCGTATTTGCGCTGATTAGCGCTATGGCGGCAATCGGTCTGGCGCTATCCGGAAATCAAGAAAACACCCCAGAAAAGGACGCTATGCTGGCCCGGATCCCTGACATTGAAAATCGGCTGGAGGGCTTTTCGTCAGAACTGGCTGGCCTGACTAAAGAGTTGACCGGCACCAATAACAATTTTGAAGCACTGTCTGGCCGACTCGCAGAGTTAGACATCACCGACCAGCGCAATGCCATAATTCGATTACAACGAATCCTGATCCGTCAGGAACAGGATTACCGCAACTTCCTGACCAATCTGGAAAACAGTCTGTATAACTTCCATATGATGGTGCCGCATTCTCAGGGCTGGTGGGATGAATACAAACCGGAGCTTACCCAGATCGTGGAACTGAGCAAAGCACGTGAAAACTACGTGGCGAACCTGCGCAACAATTGAACCGTAGGTGATTAACCAGTAATCTTGGCCACTCGCTAAACTCTTGAGTGCTGCCAATCCTATGAGCTACGAACGACCGAATATCAAACGCATGACGGGTTATGCATCGGGAGAACAATCCAATCAACCCGGCATAATCAAACTCAATACCAATGAGAATCCCTATCCCGCCAGTCCAGCAGTAGCCTCGGCTCTAGCAGGACTCAGTGTTGCGGACCTGCGCCGGTACCCGCAGCCGTTTGCCAATGATTTCCGCAAAGTGGCCGCCGAGTATCACAAGGTTGAACTGGAAAATATCATTGCAACCAATGGCGGCGACGAGCTACTCCGACTGATCATCACCACCTTCGCCGATGCCGGCGACACCATCGCGATTGCCGAACCAAGTTACTCGCTGTACCCCGTACTCGCAGAAATTCAGGGCTGTGAAGTTACCCGCATCAATTTGCGCGAAGACTGGTCAATGGGCGAGGACTTTGCCGCCGCACTGAACGAGTCGGATGCCAAACTGGCATTCATCGTCAATCCTCACGCCCCCGCTGGCTTATTGACTTCAGTAGCGCAACTCGCACGTATTGCGGAGCAATTCAGCGGTGTTCTGGTGATCGATGAAGCTTACGTGGATTTCATTGACCCCGATCTACACTACGATGCCATAAAGCTGATCCGTCAATTCGATAACGTGCTGATATTGCGCACCATGAGCAAAGGATATTCGCTGGCAGGATTACGATTTGCATACGGCATGGGTGCACACACATTGCTTGCACCAATGCTCTACAAAACTCGCGACAGCTACAACACAGATGTGATCTCCCAAGTGCTGGCTACTGCGGCTCTTGCCGACAGAGCGACGGCAGCGTTAAGTTGGAAAAAAGTCCGTGAAGAGCGTGTTCGCGTCGATGCCGCGCTGAAGAAAATGGGCATTCATTCCGCACCAAGTCAGAGCAATTTTCTGCTGGCACAAATGCCGACAGATGATAAACGCTATGAAACCAGCGTGCTGATGGCACGCGAGTTTTATCAGCGCCTGAAAGACGATGGCATCCTCGTGCGTTATTTCGATCAGCCCCGACTGCGTGACAGGTTACGCATTACAATTGGCACCTTTGACGAAAACCAGCAACTTCTCCAACACCTTGAAGCGTACCTGCGGGTATAATCACGAAGGTCGGTGTATGCCCAAAGACCTGCTCGATGACATTCCTGAGTTACCACCACTGGGTGAAAAAAGTCCGGACGAAACGGTCCGCCAACACTATTGCCCCGACTGCCATAAACCACTACGCAGAATCATCGGCAAGAAAGGCCCGTTCTGGGGTTGTTCGGGATTTCCCGACTGCAAGACCAGTTTGTTCGACAAGGATGGCAAGCCATCCAAGGAACCCGACGAACGTTTTCGCTGTCCTGTCTGCACACGCAGTCTGATCAAGGCGGAAAACAGCAAAGGCTTTTATTGGTATTGCACCGGTTACATCAAAGGCTGTAAAACCAGAATTAGCGATGACAACGGTGTGCCCGCGAAGACTTTCCGCTGTAAAAGTTGTGGTCAGTTACTTAGAAAAAGGTCAGGAAAAAACGGAAAATTTTGGGGTTGCAG
>JBBSPQ010000483.1:0-2964 GCA_038258585.1 Pseudomonadales bacterium | reverse complement strand
GACACTTAACATCACCACCCGACGTTTAACCGCCAGCACGCCCAAAGCCGCCATCAGGCACAACATTCCAGCCAGTTGTAACGCAGGCATATACGTCGCCATATCAGTACGCACAACCCCAGCGATATAAGCAGCGCTTGCAGCCCCAATTTGATGGCCAGCGAAAATCCAGCCGAAAGTAAGGTTGGCAGTCTGCGCACCATATCGTTCGGCCGTCAGCTTCACAGTCGGCGGCACAGTAGCTACCCAGTCCAGACCATAGAAGACAGCGAATACAAATAGCGCCACCGGAGCGAAGCCCGAAAAGGACAGAAATATCAGCGCAAGTCCGCGCAATCCGTAGAACCAGAACAGCAACCAGCGATTGTCGAATCGGTCTGACAGCCAGCCCGACATGACTGTGCCAACAAAATCAAACAGACCAATCACTGCCAGCATGCTCGCTGCCCCAACGGGAGAAATACCGAAGTCGCCATTCATCGGCACCCAGTGCGTATGAATCAAACCATTGGTACTGAAACCACAGACGTAAAAACTCAGGAACAAGACCCAGAAAGTGGCAGTGCGCGAGACATCCCGCAAATTCTGCAATGGTGTCAGCAACAGCAACGAAAACTGGGTGCTTCGCACCGGAGGCACTGTGACAACCTCGTCGCCATAGAGTGGCAGTTGCACGTCAGCAGGATGATCACGCATCAGCGCTGCGACCAGTACCATCGTCACCACAATAAACACGACAACGACACTCAACGCTATGCGCCATCCTTGCGCCTCAGTCACCGCAGCCAGAAGAGGCTGGAAGATAAGCTGGCCAGCCGCATTGCTCGCCGTGAGTAAACCAACCACCAGACCCCGGCGTTTTAAGAACCAGCGCGTGGCAACAGTTGCACCCAGCACCAGAGCAGTCATCCCGGTACCGACACCCACGACGACACCCCACAGCAATAACAACTGCCACAGTTCGTGCATGAAGAAAGACAGGCACAGTCCGCTAGCAATCATACTGAGCGCAACAACGACGACTCGCTTTACACCATAGTGATTCATGAAGGCCGCAGCAAAGGGCCCAAACAATCCGTACAGCACCAGACGGATCGCCATAGCGGTAGAAATCTCCGCAGTCGTCCAGCCGAACTCGTCGCGCAGCGGTCCAATCATTACGCCCGCCGATCCCATCGCGGCAGCGGTACACAGCATTGTCAGGAAGGTCGTGACAGCGACTAGCCAGCCGTAATGGATGTTTTTCCTGGCAAAGTAAGCCGCGCAACGACTGGCAATCATGCTTTGTCCCGTGAAAATATACAGAAGGCATGGAATATATCTTCCACCCGTTCGTTTTAATAGGCAGAACAATCATAAACGAGAAACATTCATGCTAACTATCACCCAAGGAGCCCTGCATCTGGCAACCCAGATAACCGGATCAGACGCAGAAGCCATGGATATTTTGCAGACTGCCGTCATGAAATCGCTTGAGCATCGCAACGCACCGAAACCGGAGGACTTGGGGTATCGAGCCTGGTTCTATCGAGTCGTGCATAACTAGGCAATCGACTGGCTGCGAAGTGAAAAGAAATTTGATCATGCAACAAAGCTGGATGAAATCACTGACGAATACCGGAATCCGGCAACATTGTTTGAACAGGAGTCCGAGCGGCTCCAGCTTCACAAGGCACTCAGTTCGCTCAGTTCGGATCAACGTGAAATTATCTGCCTGAAAGACTTTCATGATTTCAGCTACGAAGAAATCGCCCAGATTATGTCCATAGAAAAAGGCACGGTGATGTCGAGATTGCACCGAGCCCGTATGAGCTTGAAAAAGAAACTGCTGAATCAACCAATCGTGGCGGGAGGAAATAATGAAGTGTATTGAAATCGAGGAATTGATTTCCGGTTATCTGGATGCGGAACTTACACAGCAGGAGTCACAGAAAGTGCGTTTACATTTGGAGACCTGCGAGCACTGTGAACAAATTCATTGTGAGATGCTGGCGTTAAAGAAACAGATGTCAGCACTCTCATACCCCCCCAGTGATCTGGATAGGCTTGAAGACTTGGAAACCGATTTGACTGCCTCCCTCAGTGCGGCAACCGGTTGGATACTGCTCGGAACGGGTGCGTTGATTGTCATTGCCTTCGCTATCTATCAATTCCTGGTGGCGCCAGACACTCCATTACTAGTGAAGATTTTCAACAGCGTCTTTGTATTGGGCGGAGTGTGTCTCTTCATCTCCGTTTTGCGACAAAGACTGATGACTTTAAAACACGATAAATACAGGAAGGTAAAACTATGATCCTCGCCACGACTCATCAGATTGAAGGCAAACGCATCGTCAAAGTTCTTGGTCTGGTGCGGGGAAACACCATTCGGGCGCGACATATTGGCCGAGATATTGTGGCGGCGCTACGCACTATTGTTGGCGGGGAAATTCACGAATACACAAAGCTGATGGCGGAGAGCCGCGAGCAATCGTTGGACCGGATGACAGATGAAGCCAGGTCGCTGGGAGCTAATGCCATTGTTGGTGTGCAGTTCACTACTTCCCTGCTGGCACGAAATGCGGCTGAGCTTCTGGCTTATGGTACCGCGGTGATTGTCGAGGATAAGACTTAAAATTAATTGGATTTAACGGGTAAGACCAAGGGCACTTCAATTGTTGCAATTAAAGTGCCCCTGGTCCTATTAAATCCTTAGTTCGCAGGTTCCAGGCGCACTACTGCGGTTGGCGCTCGGCTGCGATCCTCAAGAGCCACATAAATGTAGCCATCAGGTCCTTCACGCACATCACGCACACGACCAATGTATGGCAGCAAAGTTTCTTCGGTTCTCACCATTGTGCCTTCTTCGTTCAGCGTCAGACGCGCCAGTTGCTCGCCAGCCAGACCACCCGCGAAGAGATTGCCTTTCCATTCCGGAAAGCGCGAACCGTTATAAACCATTAGACCCGAGGTCGCGATTGAGGG
>JBBSPQ010000482.1:0-2975 GCA_038258585.1 Pseudomonadales bacterium | reverse complement strand
CTTCGAAGTAGAAGCCCTGCTGGGAATCAGCCAATACAGTAAGTTTCGAATCAAGCACCTGTCGCTCGGCAATCGTCGTAGGGCATCGATTGCACAGGCCCTGATCGGGAGTCCGGCATTTGTCGTTCTGGACGAACCCTTCAACGGTCTGGATGCAGGAGGCGTCGATGATGTATTAGCCCTCATTACTCATCTCAACCGAGAGGAAGGCACTACGTTTCTGCTGTCGAGCCACCAACTTCCTTATTTGGAAAGGATTTGCTCCCACCTCTCCATACTCCACAAGGGTCAGATAGCGGTCAGCGATCACGTCAGCCAACTCTTCAATGCCAATCGTAGCCGCCTGTTGGTGCATTGTGACGATGTGGTGCGAGCGAGCGCGATTGCAGAGGACATCGAAGGGGTCGTCATTGAAGACAGTTACCCAGGGCTGCTGACGCTGCGCCTGACCAACGTCAATCCCGCTTTGGTGAATCAACGCCTCGTGCAAAAAAACATCGCAATTCACGAACTGGTCCGAGAGCGTGCCTCGCTGTCTACACTTTTTCATGAAATTACCTCGCTGAGTGACTCAAATCCTGAGCAAGGAGCGGTGCTATGAACGGGTTTGTCGCCGCACTGAAAGCAGAAATCTATGTAGCCCTGCGTAGTAATGCCACCAGATTGCTGCTCGTTCTCCCTGCGCTGATCGTCGTCATCAGAGCGATTCTGGTAAAAATGTCAGAAACCACCCAGCAGGCCCGAGACGCATTACTGGGACAGAATGATTTTGGCGACTCGTCCGCAATGAGCACGAACGCCTGGGGTCATTTTGTCGACAGCTTCTCCACGGGTTTAACGTTGCTGAGCCTTATCCTTGTCGCGTACGCTGCCTGGTCTTTCGCCAGCGATCGTGACAGTGGCGCGTTACGCCATGTCCTGATACGACGCGCCAGTCGCCCCGCTCTGGTGCTGGCTAAGCTCGCCACCGTGCATCTGATTGCGCTTTGCTCACTACTGCTGATGGCCATATGTATCACCATCATCACTGCCTGGCTATGGGACTTCGGTCCCATTGTTGAAGATAATTACGAGCTGATCGGCAGCGCCGAAATCCGCACCGAAGTGGCGCTGGGTTTACGTCTTGCCATTATTCCACTGCCGGCCGCGCTTGCTTTCGGCGTACTTGTTTCCGTCTGCACTCAATCCGCTACTCAGGCGGTCACAACAGCACTGGGAATCACGCTCGCGCTTGATATTTTCAAAGGCGTGATGGGTGACAAGGCAAACTACCTCTACGCAACATTCCAGCCCTCGTTGATCGACCAATCTTATCTCAAGGAAGTCAGTCGGCTGGTCCGCGGCTATTCAGATGTATTGATAGATACCCGGTTTCTCCAACTTAACGAGTGGGTGCCACTGCCACAGATGTTATTGTTTGCCGTGTTGGCATTACTAATCGTCAGAGTCCGCACACTATGATCCGACCTTACGCTATTCATAAACTGGCCCTAGTGGCAATCTCTGCAGCGTTAGCCTCCTGCATGAGCAGTGAGCCGCGAGAGCTCGTTCCAAGCATCACACTGTCGCCCGAACTAGTGAGCCTTACGGGCGGGGAAACGCTTGCCAGTGGTCTTAATTTTGGCATGACGACCTCCGTAAATGAGAGCGACTCTCTCACTAATATCGCGGTTCTTCCTGGCGTTAGAGTGCGCTCGGTAACGCCCAATGGGGCCGCCGATCTTGCCGGCATTCGAAGTGGCGACGTCATTCTGGAAATAGATGGTCGGGAGGTAAATCAACCCGATGCGATTGATGCGCTAGCGCAGCAGATCGACACCGCCCAGACATTTGATTTTCAGGTGCGGCGCAACACAACAGTGTTCGCGGCAACTGTCAACGCGCGCCCTATTAACGATCAACGCACGCCACCGGTGGAACTTTACAGGGTCGATCCTGTGGCAACCAGAGCCGGATTTACGACGGAAGTGTATGAAGACGAGAGTGGAAACACGAAATCGGGTGCCCGCGTTGTACGAATTTTTTCAGCAAGTCCGTTCCCGTCGGCAGATATCCGTAACGGCGATACAATCATGGCTGTCAATGGTCAGGCGGTGCAGTCTGCACAAGGCCTTGTCAGTCACATCCACAATGACTTCCCACTAGGGGACAGAGTCTCTCTAACACTCCTTCGTGCTAACAATATGCAGACACAGATTCTGGAGAAAAACATTACGCTGTGGGATCCGGGTCGTCACATCAATCGTATTTCGTTAGGCCCCCTCTTTCAGTATGAATCCACTTTGAGCCCACTACAGACCAAAGTGTCCGTGCTTGATCTATGGTTATTTTCACTGTTCTCCTATGAACACGTTGAAGGTGAAAAAGAATATAGCTTTTTGAGTCTGTTCCGATTTGCCACCGGTTACGGTGAGCTGCTCGAGGAAGAATGACGATGAAGGGTTCAACTATTTTCACCCTGTTATTCTGCGCCCTCGTCCCCCACGGGTCTGCAATCGCACAGATCAACTTCACCAGCTCTGAAATCCCCCGTGGAGATTCCAATGAGGTGTTGCTGGAGGACATGGATGGCGATGATCGAAAGGATATTGTGGTACCACAGTGGAATGCAGATGCCGGACGCGAGTTACATATTTTCCTGCAACAGGACAACGGGCGCTTCCCCGCCGAACCTTCCCGTAGAGTAGAAATAAAATCCGAGATCGTCGCAATCGCGCTGGCCGACGTGCGTCCCGAACCAGGACATGAAATTATTCTGTTGACCGGGTCAAGCGTATTCAGTCTCTCCTCTTCGCAGGCCAGCTATACCGGTAATCTCGAAAAGATGTTTGACTGGGAATTTGTAGCCGCTGTGCCAGATCGACGACAGGTGCTTTATTTCCCTGAACTCACTGATCTCGATAGGGATGGCCTTACTGATCTGCTGCTTCCTGGCCGCGAAGAATACGGTTTTTTTCGCCGCAGTGCAGACGGCT
>JBBSPQ010000481.1:0-2982 GCA_038258585.1 Pseudomonadales bacterium | reverse complement strand
TCCTTAAGCACTTTTTGAATGTGCTCCCATTCCAGGCGCCTTACTGACATGGGTTCCTGAATGGCGCTGAGGTCGTCCATGTGATCGTCGCTGTTCTGTACGAGCGCAGCGAGAATCTCATCAGCGTCGGCGGGCTTGGCCAGATAGTTAGTCGCCCCCAGTTTGATGGCATCAACGGCGGTTGCAATGCTGGCGTAACCGGTCAGCACTAGTATCTGCATTTCAGGATTCAGGGCTTTGAGTTCGGGAATCAGTGGTAGGGACGAGTGGCCGCCGAGGTTCAGGTCGAGAATGGCCTGATCGAAAACTTTCTCACCCATTCGGACTGAGGCATCAGCTAGCGAGACAGCATGCTCAATTTCATAGCCACGTTGGCGCATGGCGCGACAGATGACCTGCGCAAACACCTCATCGTCTTCTACCAATAAAATTGTTTCGCTGCTCATGTCGGGCTGATTCTCTTAGTACTCACGATACATTGGTAGATTATTTTATTTAACCTGCTCTCGTGGCAGGTGAATGATGCTCTTCGCGCCACCGGTCTTCAGATTAAACATTTCTATACTGCCGCCGCTGCGCTGAATGGCGGCATTGGCCAGAAATATCCCCAGGCCCATGCTGTCTTTGCGGGTGGAGATAAACGGTTCGCCCATGTTTTCCATCACCGTTGCCGGAATGCCTGGGCCATCATCTTGAATCGCAATTTCAAACCGGGTTTTGGAGGCGTCGACAGAGCTGGTGACGCTGACCAGTGCGTTGGCAGCCTTGATCGCATTCTCAATGATATTGATCACGGCATGACGCACGGTGAGATCGAAACCGACCAATGTATCGTCGGCGGCATTTGTGGTGGTAAAAACCACGTTAGCGCGTGGATGGATATTGACTATGTAATCGCGAACGTCTTCGAGGAAGTCATGCAGCGTACTGGTTTCTGTGTTGCGTATGTCTGACTTGTTATAGAAACGAGTCAACTGATTGAGGGATTCTTTGCAGCGGATGACCTGTTGTTTGAGCAGCGTGATGTCGGGTTTTATTGAGGCGGTTTGCAGCTGTTCATCATTCAGTTTGTCGAGATCGGTAAGCAGCACGGACATTGTCGACAGCGGAGTTCCAAGCGCATGAGCGGTCCCCGCTGCCAGAGTTCCAATAGCGACGAGTTGCTCGTTACGCATTTCATTTTCCCGTGCTTTGGCCAGAGTCAGTTCGCGGCTGCGAATGGCCTCTGCCATGCGCGTGACGAACAGCGTGATCAACACCGCGCTGACCACGAAAGTGACCCACATGCCGACAAGGTGGAGTTGAAAGTTCATCATCATGTGATCGGTGCGGTCAGTCTGCAATTCGCTGATCAGAAAGATTGTGTAGAGGACAATGCCGGCGACAGCAAATACCGTAACGTAGAACTGCGGAAGCAATGTGGCACCTACCGCCAACAGCACCAACAGATAGGAGATCAGAGGATTGCTCGCCCCGCCGGTATAAAACAGTATCGCGATCAGGAATGCGGCATCGATCAGAAGCTGCCCAAAAAGTTCACGCTGCGAAATCGGGCGCGGATGTTGGAGACGCCAGTATCCCAGACCAATGGATACGAAAATGCAGGCCACCAGGCCACTGATCAGGAGCACGGGAATATTCAGCGGCGAGAACGCGTGAAATATAAAAGCCCCGACAATGCTCAGTAGCGTCACCAGCAGGCGCAGCAGCAACAGCCTTTGCAGTGCATGCCGGGATGAACTGGTGCCACTGGCATCTTCTGGCTTCAACAGATCCAGCACGGTATCGGCAAAAAAGGCGGTACTATTCGAATTATTCATGGCAGTCATTCTACTCCAGACTGCCATGGATTGTCGGTGCTACAAAACGTCGCAGGCTGGTCTAAAAACTGGCGTGTAAAGTCAATCGCACGCTACGTGGTTCAGCTGGGTGGAAATGGAAATCTTTCTGTGGTGCGGCCTCGCCTGCCAATTGTGACTCGTAGAAATAAGTGATGTCGTTATCATCACTGTCCAACAAGTTGAAGACTTCCAGTGCCAGCGATAGATTCGGATTGAACTGGTAAGTCGTCTGTGCATTTAACAGGACAGTGGACTCAGATTTGATGGAGTTATCTTCGATCAGGGGCGCATCTCCGAGATAACGCACTCGTAAACCGCCGCTCCAGTTATGAAGATTGTTAACAATCAGCCCGATCGCCGCCGTCTTGTCCACCGAGTTTGGAATCCGATCGTCCGAACCAACTCCGGTGAGACGCGCTTTGGTCAAAGTCAGGTCGGCGTCTACTACCAGCCAGTCATTCGGTGCGTAGATTGCACCCATCTCAAGGCCGCGACGTTTGCTTTCGCCCAGTGCCTCGGTGGTGCCGGCATCGCCGACGTACACCAACTCAGAGTCGAGCTTGAGAGAGAACAGTGACACCGCAACCTGCGTGTTAGGGATAACAGAGGTACGCATCCCAACCTCTACACTGCGCGCTTTCGCTAGAGGATCAACAGGGTCCGCTGGATCGCCGCTGACAGGGTCAATACTGATAGTTGTGCCACGTGCGTCATTGCTGTGGAAACCCTGACCGGCACTGAAGAAGTATTCAGTCGTCGGGGTCGCCGTGTAGATCAGACTGAGTTGTGGGCTGACCAGCGTGTCGTCGCCATCACCGGCATTGGCTGGTAGACCAGCATTCACGTCGTAGCGATAAAGATCGGCGCGCACAGACACGACGGACCGGAAGTGGTCGTTCCACTCCTGCTGCAACGTGGCGTAGGCACTGGACAGCGACTGTTTAACGTTATCTGAACGGGTGGTGGCATAGCGAATTCGTTCTTGGGTTTTGAAGAGTCCCACATCGATATCGTCGTAGCGGTTCTGCAGACCTAGTCGTAACTCCGCCGGCACACCAACTGTCATATTGCGCGTATAGGCAACGTTTAAACCATAAACATTGCGATCCTCAGCCTGCTCAAACTGATCGCCGCGCACGGG
>JBBSPQ010000480.1:0-2987 GCA_038258585.1 Pseudomonadales bacterium | reverse complement strand
GATATTGGCGAATTTACGGATGCCGTGTTCCACGATTTCGCGAGTCTCTGCGCTAAGAGTATTCACCGTTGAGTTGTCTTTGAGGCGCACGGGGTCTCGATCGATCTGTAAATAGAGTTCGGCAAGCTGCTTGTCGCGTGGCGTCATCAAGGTAGAGATGTATCGCGCCAAGCGGGAATTACCTGAGCGCAAAGTGCCGCTGAAGCGTTGCCAGATGAGTTCAGGCGGTAGCGGTTGTTGTGTCATCCATTTTTCAAATACAGGATCGCACTCATTGGGCTGGGAGCGTGGCACATTCCACAAATCGGGCACGTCGGCAAGAGCGATGGTGTCTCCCGTCTCCAACCGTGCCCGTAGCAAATAGCAGCTGAGTACGGTGCTGCTGCCGGCTACTTCTGGATAGCGGACTACCTCTGACCATTGCTGTTGTCTCGCCAGCTGGCTGACCCACGCCCGTCGTAATCGGTCAGCAAGATAAGTGTCGGGATAACGCGTCAGAAAGTCATCAACGTTCTCAGAGGACATGCGCGAACTCGCAATTGCGTAGTCCAGATAGGGCAAGAGAGGGTAGCCTGTCAGCTGTTCGTGCAGAGCTTCATATTCAAGCTGCTGTCCGGCTGCCAGCGCATCACGCGCAGCAATATAGAGGACTCGCTGATTGACAATATTCTCGTTAACATGAAGCGCTCCGGCGACGTCGTCAGCCCCGGCGTATGTCGGAAACCAGAATCCCAACAGCAGACAAAACAGCGGCGCGGTGTTTTGTCTGACGGATTTGAGTTTGGCTTGTCGGTATTTAGTTAACATTAGAAACCTTTGGTGTTTCGCACTCATCTGGCCCTGAATACTAACACGGCTAGGAGATATTGAATGTCTACGATCAGTCTCGCTTCCCCACCACGTAATTGCCATCTCCCTTGCCTGCTATTCGCACTCTGCAAAACAAAGAGGGAGGTTGAGATGAATAGAGGTTGGGATAGAACACTAGTCTTCGCGCGCGTGCTGGCGATCATGACGATGGGGTTTGGCTCGTGTTACGGGCAGACTGTGACTGAAGGTCATATTGAGGGTCATATAGAAGAGTACAGTCCGGCAGCCACAATTATCGATGACACCGGCTTTGCAGGTACTGTCCTGGTGCTAAATTATCAGAACAAATCCTACCAGGCAGGACACTCGGAGCTGGCCGATACTCGCTTCATTCCCGCCTCGAGTTTCAAAATATTCAGCGCCATGGTCGCGCTGGAGACAGGGGTGATAAAAAGCAAAGACACCGTGATTAAATGGGATGGGATTGAACGCAATCGTCCGGAGATCAACAAGGATCTTGATCTGAAATCGGCGTTTCGCTTGTCTGCGGTACCGCATTTTCAGCAGCTGGTCAGGCGTATCGGGCATGACAGGATGCAGCAATTCATCGACGCGGTTGGATACGGAAATCAGGATATTTCCGGTGGCGATGACACTTTTTGGCTTACAGGGGCGTTGAGGATTTCACCGCGAGAGCAGGTCGATTTTCTGGTACGGCTCTATGAGAACAACCTCCCGTTTTCGCCGGCGACAATGGACGCGGTGAAAGACATGATGATAAGCGAGCAAACGCCCACCTATACGATCCGCTCCAAGACTGGCCTCGCCACATTTGATAGTGGCGAGAATACTGGTTGGTGGGTTGGGTGGGTGGAGATCGGCCCGAATGTCTACATGTTTGCGTCGCTACTGCATGCCACGAATCCTGCGCAATCATTTGTGTTGGCGAGGGTGTCGGTGGCACGCGAAACACTTCAGAGTCTTCGACTTATTGATTAACGACGCAGCTAAGACGGGATTTCTCGCTCAGAGTCCTTGAATGAGAAGAGTTTGGCAGCATTAAATAGAGCAGTCAGCCATGCTGGCTGCCTTTGCCAAATAGTAATTTCGATCGCCTTTACGGAGTCAACATGAACATTCGCCACATTTTCCTTTCTCTTGCTGCCATATTGACTCTGCAATTTGCGGCGACTGCCGCACTAGCGCAGCCCGACTACAGCAAGTTCAAGACCGACGATGAAGCCAACAACATCGAGATATTCAAGGAGGCGAGTCCGGCTGTTGTCTATATCACCAATTCCCGACTGGTTCGGCGCTCTTTTTATTCGCTGAACCCACAAGAGATTCCTCAGGGCAGTGGAACGGGTTTCGTGTGGAGCCGAGAAGGCTATATCGTCACCAATTTTCATGTGATCCAACAGGCGTCGCGTCTCACCGTTACGCTGCAGGATGGCAATGCCTATGAGGCCGAGGTGGTTGGTTTTGAGCCGGACAAAGATCTCGCAGTGCTGCGAATCAACGCGCCGGAAGAGAAGCTGACACCAATCGAACTGGGTGACTCGTCACTGCTGGAAGTGGGCAGAAAAGTCGTTGCGATTGGCAACCCGTTTGGTCTGGACACGACGTTAACTGTGGGAGTTGTCAGTGCATTGGGCCGAGAGATCGATTCAGTGAGCCGGCGCAAGATCAGGGACGTGATTCAGACCGATGCTGCCATCAATCCAGGGAACTCTGGTGGGCCATTACTGAACTCGCTCGGTCAGCTCATTGGCGTCAATACCGCCATCTATAGCCCAAGTGGCGCCAGTTCCGGCATTGGTTTCGCGATTCCGGTCAACATCGTTAAGAAGATTGTGCCGCAATTGATTACTTTCGGACATGTGCAGACGCCAGCACTCGGCATCGCCATGCTGCCGCCGCAGTACTCCGACTATTATCGTGAAAGTGCCCGCATCGAAGGTATCATCGTCATGGATGTTATCGAAGGAGGAGGCCCCGAGAAGGCCGGCATGCGCGGGTTGCGCGAGACTAATCAAGGGATTTTGCTGGGCGATGTAATTACGGAAGTGGATGGCGAAAAAGTCGTGAACGAAGATGACCTGCTTAATGCGCTTGAGAATCACAAGGCTGGGGACGTGGTGAGAGTAACGACGACGCGTGATAGTGAAGTCATGCAT
>JBBSPQ010000479.1:0-2995 GCA_038258585.1 Pseudomonadales bacterium | reverse complement strand
TCTCCAAGCCCTCTGCGGTGATGGTTTGATGGATAGGCACGCCGGGACCGTAGTTCACACCCCGACCAATGATGGGCCAGCCATAGTTTTTGCCGGGCTCAACGAGATTCACTTCATCCCCACCCTGTGGGCCGTGCTCTGTCATCCACAGCTTGCCGGTGACTTTATCGAAGACGAGTCCCTGCGGGCTGCGGTGGCCATAGGTCCAGATAGCAGGCTCCATGCCTGACTCGCCCACAAAGGGGTTGTCGTCCGGCACGCTGCCGTCGTCATTCAGACGCACGATCACGCCGTGATGATTTGAGCGGTCTTGTGCCGGGTGAATGGTCAGATCGCCGCTTGGGGGTGCCATACGATCTCCTGCTGTCAGGAACAGGTATCCCTCATCGTCAAAAGCCATGCGTCCGCCGTAATGGCCTTGGCCGTTAGCATTAGCAACAAAAATCTCGCGCACATCCTCCAGACGGTCATTGGCCAGCTTGGCACGAACAATAGCGGTGGTTGAGGCACCAGCTTCGGCCAGAGGCTTGGCGAAACTCAGGTAGACATATTGGTTATCTGCAAAATCCGGATGCGGAACTATGTCGAAGAGGCCAGCCTGCCCTCCCGTGGTAAACACTGGAGGAACCCCTGGTATCGCCTCTGGCAACAGCTTGCCATCACGCACAATACGCAGCCTTCCCGCGCGCTCGGTGATCAGCATGTCGCCGTTGGGTAACCATGCCATAGACCAAGGCACTTCCAGACCGTCGGCCACCGTCACTACCTTGAAGTCGTGCAACGCAGAGCGCTGTACATCTGACTGTGCTTGCACCCCTCCAACAGTTGCCAATCCAGCTGCAAGCACAGCCGCTACCAAAAATGGTCGTAACATGAACAATCTCCTTTTTTCTTAAGTTATGGGCAATTTGACCGCTTCTAAAGCTGACTTTAAAACATTCTACTCGGTGTCCCCCGTTTGGACATGCAAATTTGTTGCATAGCGTGCAATGCAGACCGGATTGTGTGTGAAAAAGTTTCGAGGAAGAGTTTATCCTCTCGTTGCGGTAATCAAGCACCAAGGGCGACCATCGCTCATTTTTGGCATGCCATCATTCGCCTCTTTAATCAGCGCATCCACAGTCTCTTTCTGAAGCTCCTGACGCAGCTCGGTCTCGTGCTTCAACCATTGGCTGTATAAGCATTGCCACAGCCCCGAAACTTCCGACCGGTTCTGAATGTTGCGTATCTCAAAACCGTTTTGCCCAAGCCCTATACTCCAGTCACCCTTCATCTTCTCGTAATGCCTGCCGTTTGAGATGAGTTCACGAGTCGTAAACACGAAAGTCCCTTTGGGCCGTAAAATTCGACGAACCTCAGATAATGCCCGTTCAATATCGTCCGTCGCTGTAAATGCGTCAACGCTGAACACGGCATTGGCAACTGCGGACGCCAGTCCAGTCTTGCAGAAGTCTCCAACGACGAAAGAGGCCGAGTGAACCAGATCCCATGCAGGAGCTCGTTTAGCGGCTATTCCAATGGCATCACTGCACCGGTCTACACCGATGAGCCGGGCATTCTGTTTCTGAGCCAGCCACAATCCAACGCCCCCGGTACCGCATCCCAAGTCGATCAGAACTTCGCCTGGTTGCAACCCCAATTGCTGACCAAGCTGTTGAAGCAGGCGATGAGTACAGCTGCTGAACGGTGACACCTGCACTGGATACTGCTCTCCCCACGCCTTTACCCACAAGGACGCGAACAAATTGCTGCCGAAGCGATCGGCGTGAAAACTGTATTTTGTTGTGGGCACTGCGAATCTCTCCATGGAGAGCCAAGGCTAACACCCCTCTTCTGAAAACACTAAGCAGGTTTAAGATAGGTGCTCGAGAAGCAGGTAGAACGGAGGGGAATCAGGGCAGTAAATGTTCGTAGCGCTGATCCGTTAGCATATACAGAAATGCCATAAGCGCATCGATCTGAAGATCGACTAAGAATAACGAATTGAGTTTATCAATAGCGATATTGTCGCTGACCTCCGGTTGGCCCCAATCAAGTTGCGACTCCGGATTAGTTTGGGCTTGTACATTTGTTGAGTTGTATTTGTTGTAAAAAAGCAAAACGGTGCGTAAATTTTTGAAGACCCCATTGTGCATATAAGGCGCTGTGATGGCGATATTGCGGAGAGTCGGCACCTTAAACTTGCCACGCTGTGCCATGCGTTCTTCTTCTGACACGTTAGCAAGCAATAGATTCGCCACCAAACCTTCGTCGAGAAAATCTGCAGGTAAGTCACTCAGTTTGCTTAACCTTGGATTGTGAGGTACGCCGATATTCTCGTAGCGATAGTTCGAGAAACTGTCCCTGTGAGCACTAGGAACAGATTGCAGTTGATGGCATTGATTGCAGCTAGTAAAAGTTGGCGAGAAGAATAAGCCCATGCCAACCTGCTCCTGCACAGTGGGGGTATATTCACCGCGCAGGTAGCGATCGTACTTAGAATCAAAAGGTGCAAAAAAATCGCTGCGTTCGAAAGCCGCGATCGCCTCGCTGAATTGAGTCATGGCTCTTTCTGCATCTTGTAACGCTTCCGCACCAAACAATTCACCGAAGGCTTGGACATACAGTGGATTTTCTCGAAGCCGCTCTAACACAGCCTCCTCGCTTGTCATTCCCATCTCCTTTGAATGTAGCAACGGGACTGACGCTTGTGCCTCCAAGTTTAAAGCACGTCCATCGTGAAATAAGCCACCTGAATATAAGCCGTCTTCATCAATCGCGAAGTCTGGCGCGAAAGCAGCATAGCTAAGAGTAGGGGTATTGCGACTCCCCAGAGAGACTCCATCACTTCCCAAAGAAAAAGGGGCTAGTGTCGGCAGTGTGCGACTATCGACAAAGGCCCGTGCGGGATCATGGCAGGAAGCACAGGCCTGGGTGCCGGTGCTGGAGAACGCTGTATCGAAAAACAATTCTCTTCCAAGTTGCGTCAAGGGATCATCTTGTGAACTCGATTGTT
>JBBSPQ010000478.1:0-2998 GCA_038258585.1 Pseudomonadales bacterium | reverse complement strand
CCTGCCCGTCGGGCCGGTACGGGTTAACTTAATAGACGACGCTAAGCATGTAGATCCGAAGGCAGCGGACTGACGGACGGGGGTTCAAATCCCCCCGCCTCCACCAGACGTAAAAAGGCCCGGTCTTTCTTCAGAAAGATTGGGATTTTTTATGTCTGGTAGAAAATGGGGAGTTGGACTTGCACAGTCGGGGGTTCACAAAACGGCAGGATAGCCGTTTTGCACAGCGACGAAGGAGCTGCCCCGCAGGGGCGAGGCACATGGATGTGCCGAGTGAAATCCCCGCGGGTGCCTCGAAAATTTTCGACTAGGATACGTGTGTCCTCGCCGTCACCGAACAATTTGGGTACTTCGACTTAGAATCTAATACTCTGAAAGGGAGATTAAACGTCTAGAAGCGGATTACGAAAGTACAGTTCATAGATCTTTTGAAGAAAGTCTTTGCCAACGTCCCTTAAAACCTGTTAGTAACAGCGATAACGCTAATCAGTCAAATGGTGGCCAAAGCGCCAAGCGAATACATCCGGTCTCATATCAGTTGTTATTGCGAATTCATGAGGCGCTACCGATCTACGGTGGAGAAATACGAGCTTGAAATTGAGCAGTGCGATGCATATTTATTAATGCGAAACTGCCAAAGTGCCGATGAAGTATTAAATCTTAAAAACCGCTGTTGTACTGCAGGTTACCTGAGTCACTCTCGAAATAGTCAATCGGCGGCAACAGTATCCATATGAATTTAGTAATAGTCATATTTGCAATTCTAGTGTTGATCGCCGTGGTCACATTGATCTCATCGGGAAATAGCTCTCACAAAAAAAACACAAATTCCATAGGCTTACCCTATCTCGCAAATAGAAATCTCTTCTCCATAGCGGAGAGGTCCTTTCTTGGGGTACTAGATGGAGCACTTGGCAGTGACTACCGCGTGTTCGGCAAAGTCCGAGTGGCTGACGTAGCCAGAGTCCAACCTGGATTGGGTCGATCGGCAAGCCAAGGCGCACTAAACAGAATCGCATACAAGCATTTCGATTATGTTATCTGTCGCGCTGCTGATTTAACAGTAGTCTGCGCCGTAGAGCTGAATGATAACTCACATTCATCAAAGCGCGCCGTAGTTCGAGATGAACTTATAGCAGGGGTGTGCAGAGCTATTGGGTTGCCATTGATGCAGGTTCCTGCAAAAGCCGCTTACTCACCACAAGAGGTGGTTGATCAATTCACGCGGACAATTACCCAGACCTTTGAGCAGAAAAATTAATGAAATTGGCTTGGCTAAGCGGTGACGCAAAAGTAGCACTCAGATCAAGCTAGGTCAGGAGCACAAAATTTATGCGGAAAAGAAATTAAGCAAAAGAGTTGTTAAGGGCACCTGCAGCTTCCAAGTCACATTCATGGGTTTCTCGGATTTGTGGCTCTGATAGTCAACTTGACCACAGTAAAAAAATGGCGCCGCCTTGTCGTTTTGGAGTTTATTCTTTCGCACAAACAGCTGAACTCGGCTACTTATTTCCCTATGTTCGATAATTCTTTTGCCTCTCTTTCCCGTTGGCCCTGTACTATTCTGACTTTGCCAATGCAATGTTTCTCCATCTATGAAGTAATCATGGAACTGTGCGTTTGGATTGGCTCCCTGCTTGTTAAGCGTAATTAAGAGAATCTGATCTTTAGTGTCTTTTGGACATACATGGCCTGTTTGCCATATTGCCTCATTAAACACTAAGCCAAATAGCGGTGGTATATCAGCTCGCATAAATGATTGATGCAGCAGCAGGTCTAGTGGGTCAATCGTATCCCTAAGCCGCGCCAACAGTGAGATTGTCGGCGTCAGTTTAATATCTGGATAGCCTGGATTATTCGCCGAGAGCACAAATCCGTCGTTACCACTCCTTTTCAATTTGCGGAGTAAAAATTCGTCACCAGCACCTTGATTACTTTCTGCGATGACAGTACCTAATTCAGCAAACGCTGAGTATTTGGCGCTGGACTCACGTATCTCGTTTTTCGTTCTCATCTCGGGGCCTAAGTTAGCTGGAAGAAGCTCAAAAAGAAGATATGCGCCATTTTTTATAGGATGCTCCCCGCCATCCATAGAATCCCCAGATGCTTGAGCCACGAAGTTCTTGGCCGAATCAAGAACACCGTACTTTGATGGCAGTTGGCGATAATCAATATTCGCATTATCGTGCGGACTTTTCCGAAAGTGGCCACAGGCAACTTTCAAATCTGTAAAGAATGGGATTTCTATCGATGTGTTCGCTAGATTCGCCATCGAGGCCGCAGGTGTTTGCTGTTCAATGCGAGACTCATACTGCCTGAAACGAAAATCCACTAATTCCTGAACCATCTGGGTAAATGTATCAACTAGCTGCAGTACCAGGGGAATCTGAAAACGGAAACTATTATCTTCCACATCGAAAAAAAAATTTGAGCGAGAAGTATTGCCTCCCGTCCAAGCTTTGATGGGATTAACGAGCCAATGGCGGTGCCACCCACTCTCTTGCATCTGAGATAAATCGGAGGATTCACGAAATTCACTGGGCAAATCGTCTAATAGAATCCGTCGTCGCTGGAGAACTTGGAAGCTTCTTTTCGCTAGAACCAGAGTAGTTGGAGGAGTTATAAATCCGTTTAACTCGATGAACGCTTCAAGTAAAACTAACTTGTAAGATTTATTTAAACTTGTTGTCTCAAGTTCATTTAGAAAGTTCTCGTACTTTGAAAAACTCTCAATCTCAAGATCATTGAGATCCTTCTCGTCGTTTAAAAAGTTGAACCATTGACCAAATTCCCGGCGAATAGTGTCTGCGCTACCCCCTACTCGATAAAATTCAGCAAGCGACGGCCTTCTACCCAAAGACTCTTTTAGATTTCGATATATTTCTACCTGTTCATCACTTTTAGTCGCGATTAGTTGTTCCATGAAATATATTGACTGCAGATCATAATTCACAAAACAACCAGAGGGCAATTTTAGGTTCTGCGATCGAATAGCATT
>JBBSPQ010000477.1:0-3002 GCA_038258585.1 Pseudomonadales bacterium | reverse complement strand
GCGCGCGTAACGGGAAATATAGGCACTGTCAGGCTGTCTCAGCTCGGCCAGAGAATTGGTCGTGGTCAGCGCATAATCCATACGCACACAAACGGCACGCAAAGTATTGGGCACGAGTTCTTCCGGGTGTGTTCGCAAAGAGCTGTGACGCTCCATGTACGACATCTCGCCGTGGTAATGCTTCGCCAGCCAATTCTCGAGATGAGGTCGATAAGCATCCAGGTCGATATCGGCAATCGCCACCTGCTGAAAGCCAAACTCAACGCCCCACTGCTTGATGTCATCCGCCAGTTTTTTAAGATCGGGTGTGTTCATGGTCTGTTCGTCAACAGTCAAAGCTGACACAAAATTTTAGCCGCTGCTTCCAGCGTGGAGTCATCTTTGCAGAAACAGAATCGTAAAAGAGTGCTGTTAGGTGCTTCAGCGTAGAATGGCGACAGAGGAATCGCCGCCACGCCTTTCTTCTGCGTCAGGAAATTAGCGAACTCTACGTCCCGCTCCGATCTGATAGCGCTGTAATCAACAAGTTGAAAATAGGTGCCTTTAGAGGGAATGAACGTGAATCTGGAGTCCGTAACCAGGCGACAGAATATGTCGCGCTTCTCTTCGTAAAACGCGGGCAATTCCGTGGCGTGTTCAGGGCATTCGGCCATGAAGTCAGCAATGCCGTATTGAATGAAGCTCGGCGAGGTGAAGGTGACGAACTGGTGCACCTTGCGGAACTCCGCAGTCAATGCGGCGGGTGCGACACAGTAGGCCAGCTTCCATCCCGTAGCGTGATAGGTCTTGCCGAAAGAGAAAACAGCAAAACTGCGGGCACGCAGTTCCGCGTGTCGCAACACACTTTGATGAATGCCGCCGTCGAACACCATGTGTTCGTATACTTCATCGGAAAGCACATAAATGTCTCTGTCTCGCGTGATCTCGGCAAGAGTTTCTATGTCTCCCGCTCCTAGCACGGCGCCGCTGGGATTATGGGGCGTATTGATGATGATCAATCGTGTTTTGTCATTTATGCTGTCGCGCACTCGATCCCAGTCCACATGGAAGTCCGGCAGTTGCAGTGGAATATGGATAGTCTTGCCACCGGCCAAAGTAACGGCAGGCACGTACGAGTCGTAAGCTGGATCGAACACAATGACCTCATCCCCGCTAGAAACCACCGCTTGCACCACATCAAAGATCGCCTCTGTCGCGCCGGAAGTGACGGTGACCTCATGATCCATATCGGCCGCAAAACCGTACAAAGTGGATACCTTTATGGCGATCTGCTCACGCAGCTCGGGAATACCGGTCATCGGAGGGTATTGGTTCTTACGCCCATTCAGATGGGAGGCGACCAGTTCACGTAGACGGGCCGGGCAATCGAAGTCGGGAAAACCCTGAGAAAGGTTGATGGCACCATACTCCTGTGCCATTCTCGACATCACCGTGAATATCGTGGTCCCTACGTTGGGGAGTTTGCTGCGCAAAATAAGCCTCTTCCGTTGTGGATACTCTTTTTTATTGGATAAACCGTTTGTCTTGGGTAACCGCGGGTCTTAGATAAAGAGGTCGTCAGTTTACCTTATAAGGCTGCCAACTCAACTGGACTACGGGGAGAGCAACCTCACAGCCGTGAGCCGATCTGTAACAAAAGAGCTGCAAAATCGTCTTCATCAACATGCATAGAAATCAGAATAGACTGAAAACCGGATTCCCATGAAAAAAACTGCTAACGATAAGAGTGCAGCGAACAGCGTTGCATCTGATACTGTCCCGGCGATCCCCAAATCCTGGATCGGCCCAAAATCCATTTCGTCGCTGCGCCTGCTCAACATCACGGCAGGTCGCGAGGCGCTTCTGCATTACTTTGAAAACACCTGGAACCTGACCGAGACCCTGTTCTCCGGGTTAACCAGCGAGGAAGCGTACTTCCTGCGTCCCTATCACAAGTCGCGCCATCCTTTGGTTTTCTACTACGCCCATCCTGTGACCTTCTACGTCAACAAGTTGTTAGTGGCCGGTCTGATTACGGAACCGGTAGACCGCGAGTTTGAAGTGCTGTTTGAAACCGGCGTCGACGAAATGAGCTGGGACGATCTTCACGATGGCGAGCAAAGTATTTGGCCACCGCTATCACAGGTCGTTGCCTATCGCCGGAAAGTCTTTGAAATTGTTACTGACCTGATCAAGTTCCATCCGTCGTTCGATAAACCCATCACCATGGACAGCCCTGGTTGGGCTCTGGTGATGTGCTTTGAACACGAGCGTATTCACCTTGAAACCTCCAGCGTTCTGATGCGAGAACTACCCGCGCAGTATGTAAAAACACCGACTAACTGGCCCCAGATTTTGCTGCGAATAGAAGCGCAACCCAACACAAACCCTGTGGCCGGCGAACACTATCCAGCCGACAATCCAATGGTTGCTGTTGATGCCAAGACCGTAAAGCTGGGCAAACCCCGCGACTGGCCCAGCTTCGGCTGGGACAACGAATACGGCGAAGACAAACGCAAAGCTGCGGCATTCAAAGCCAGTCAACGACTGATCAGCAATGGCGAATTCTATGAATTTGTCGCCAGCGGCGCCTATCTGGACGAAAAGTACTGGAGCGAACAAGGCTGGGGCTGGAGACGTTTCCGCAACACCCGCTGGCCCACGTTCTGGGTGCAGGATGGGCCGGTAGGTTCGCATCGCTTCAAACTGAGAACCACTTTCAGCATAGAAGACATGCAATGGGATTGGCCCGCGATCGTGAACCATTACGAAGCCAATGCCTATTGTGTCTGGCGCAGCGAACGCGATGGCGTTAAAACGCCCTATCGCTTGCTGCACGAAAAAGAACACCAGGCCATGCGCGAACCCGCGTTACAGAATGCCTTTACCTGGACTGCAGAAAAACCTGCACTTCTGGATCTTGATCGCGTCATGGCCGACGAAGCCGAACTGGCCGCCAAGTCCGACGCCATCCGCGCCGAAGTCGTCGCCAACAAGCAGAAGGCGCTGGCGGCCGGCGGCCT
>JBBSPQ010000476.1:0-3008 GCA_038258585.1 Pseudomonadales bacterium | reverse complement strand
GGTGTACCGAGCATCCGACTTCCACCTGGGTCACGCAGCAAGCGCGCCAACTGTGTTGGACACTTGAAGACAATGTACCCGCCTGTCGCTACTTACTCCATGATCGGGACGCCAAGTTCACCACAGCCTTCGATCACGTTTTTGTCGCAAAGAACATCAAAGTGATTCACACGCCCATTCGTGCTCCAAATGCGAATGCTTATGCGGAACGTTGGGTTCGGTCCGTCCGTCAGGAATGCTTCGACCACCTCATTATCGTCAATGAACGGCATTTGAATTCCGTCCTGCGGGAATATGTGAACTACTACAACACCAGACGCCCGCATCAAGGACTGGGACAACAATGCCCTACAGGGTCATTTGAATCGGTCAATAAAGGGCTGACTTATAGACGTGAGGTATTGAGCGGACTGATCAACGACTACTATCGTGAGGTCGCTTAGCAGGGCAGAATCTCTCCTGTGGATGAATTTTTACACGGTACGGGCATGTTTCCACCTGTTTCCCGAAACATGCCGCGATAGTTAGCCTGTAAATTCTGGCGAAGTAGGGTGCTGTAGTGGGGAGTGTCACCTTGCATGATGCGCTAATTTCCTTCGTCCAGCACGATATAAAATGCCGAGTTGCCACAGGAAGCCGCATAAATTCGGTTTTCACCTGCCTCGATAGCGACACTTTTCCAACGGATTGCACCCAGGTGCTTATCATAAATATCCTGCCAGCTTTGCCCACTGTCACGGCTCAGCCAGACAGCGGACTCGCATGGTGACCAGAATAAGGGTTCGCACACAATGACCAGCAATTGCCCATCTGCACCCCCGACAGCAACCGAACTCGCGTTAAAGATGCGGTTATCGTTCGGAAAGAGTTTTTCCCAGCTATCGCCGTAGTCCCGGCTGCGCCATAAGCCTTCGCGGATAAATCCCGCATACAAAACACCGGGTTCGTTCTGGTCAGCGCGGATAACATTCAATACGGAAGCGTGATCACGCTGGAAAGGCAATTCGTGACTGATGCATATCCAAGACTGACCGCCATCGCACGAACGGAACAATCCTTCCGTCCATTCGCCTATATAAAGCGTTCCTTCGCGATTTGGATCGACACACAGCAGTTGGTTTGTACCGCAAACATTTTTGGTCTGGGCAATAACAACCGACAGCAGTTCATTCTCGATCCACTCTCGTTGGTAGGGTATCCGTTTAATAAAGTCTGGAAAGATCGGTGACAGCCGCTCCCAGCGTTCACCCCAGTCGAGCGATTGATAGAACCCAGCGCCGAGGTCAAGAATTCCATCAAGATAGGCGTAGAATTTTCCCGGCTGGAAAGGGTCCTCTGCCAATGCCTGCACAGAGACAGCCGCCGCGCGCGATTGGAAAGCAAGGCGCGATTCGGCAGTATCAGGTGCTGCCAGAATCTGGAAGACAACCTGGGGATCGCCGCCATCCGCCGCCACTCGCACGATTGAACAGCCACTCGCACCTTTAATGCCATACAACACAAGTTGAGGGCGATAACGTGAGGCGATAATCGCGGTGCTGTCTGGTTGCGTCGTATTAAGTTTGGGGCGGGGCATTGAGGCGAAAGTCTCTCCGCCGTTGGTACTCACCTTCGGGCTGTGATCGGCAGACACCATAAAGACCGTATGAGGTTGGGATGGATGCGTCACGAGATTTTCGACGCAGATATTTTCAAGTCCGGCAAAGTGGTTAGCGTCCCAGGTGAGTCCTCCATCATGGCTCACAGCAACCCCATACCAGTTGCTCATATAAAGAGTCTGGCTGTCGATGAGGTCAACCCGTATTTTGGCGGTTGCCCAACCCGCATAAGGCAGAGTCATATAAGAAGGATAGTTTTGAATATCGTCCTGTGTGTGCCACTTGATCAAACGCCATGACTCGCCTCGATCTTCGGATCGATAAAGCCCGATTGGGGGGACTTCAGAATCGACATTGGGAAAGGTTGCCGCTGCCGCGTACAAACGCATCTCGTTGTGCGGATCGAGCGCAACCGTGCCGATTTCATATTTCGAAAGACCCAGCGCGCGGCGCTTCCAGGTGCGCCCTCCATCGGTCGATTTCATCACACCGTTATGCACACAGGCAGCATGGAGCGTATCTGGAGCGTTGGGATCAAACACAATTTCAGCAAAATCGACGCCTTCGTGCAGGATTTCCCAGGTTATTCCTCGATCGTGTGAGCAATACAGGCGTGCCGGATTCGGGCGCAGATAATCATACTGCTGTGCCACGAACAAGGGGTCACGGTCGAAGCTTCCTATCGTGCCCACATAAACCGTATCATTGCAGGTAGGATGGAAAGATACACAGCCAATACGCTCATCTTTCAGGCCGGCATAAGTCCAATGTTCGCCACTGTCCTCGCTGATCCACACCCCTTTGCTATATCCGCCGGCGATAACATGGGTGGGTTCATGGGGGTCGATCTGGATGACTTCACCAAACTGACGTGTTTCGCCATTGCCGTAAAAATCAACATCGTGACAGACTGGATACCAGCTTTTGCCACCATCGATACTTTTATGGATTGTCCCGAAGAAAGTTGCGCCGCGTACTGATCCTGAACCGCGAAACAACATCTGCGGGTTATATGGGTTAATGGCGAAACTCCGAATATCATGCTGATGGTAAGCAGTCATGCCGTTATTGCACGCCTGCCAGGAGCATCCTCCGTCGATACTCTTGAATACGCCGGCCACGTCTGAGCGAGCGTAGAGAATACTAGGGTTTTGAGGGTCTTGCAGAATGCCCTCAATAAATCCCCCGCCATTTAAAGTGGATTGATGCCAAGTCATGGCCTGAGTCGCCACCATAAGGATTCCTCCCGCGACATTTAGTGTAAGCGGCAAAATATAAACGAGACCGTGATTGCTAGTCAGCGATGATGTTAGTGAAGGCGAGAGCAAGCAAACTCGCCCAGGCTTTCAAGTCAAAACCGTAGTTGGTGCGGGCGTGCAGATGTTGAATTCCCATCGCCTCCAATTGGCT
>JBBSPQ010000475.1:0-3021 GCA_038258585.1 Pseudomonadales bacterium | reverse complement strand
CGTGGTTGCCCAGAGAAACAGAGGTGTTTGCCGAAGTAAGCCGGCACATCGAAGAGACCACCCGGTCGCTGCAACCTTGGGAAAGCCTGCCCGAACAAGCCCTGACGGTTGTAAATTTGGTGGCGTCAGGGCTGTATGGGAAAAACAAGAGTGCACTGAACTTCACGTTGCCTGAGGCATTGTTGTTGCTGGAAGCTACCGCCTCACGTTACCGAGAGCTCCTGCGCAGCAAACTGCCTTTCTCTGACCAGTTGTCTCTGGGATCTTTACACTGGGTGTGGCGCCAACGTCACCGTGCCAACCTTCTATGGAAAGTGGCGCATGGGAGCAGCCGGGTCGTGCGTTTCGCCCTCTATCCGGCCGCGGGAGTTCTGCGAGAGCTGGAGCAGATAGTGGCGGGTGGTAATTCTAAATACTTGACGACGAACATGATGGGGGTCCTGCAGGCGGTGTTGCTGGAAGAAGTCGCCTATTCTGCGATAGAACTCTATTCCGGCCGCCTGAGATTTTCCGATGCCGAACTGATGCAGATCCCACTCGCGTCTGCCAGGGCGGATGATAAACGAAAGGCATTGCCGGATTTGCCCCTGCGTATTCTGTTCGTAGGGCAAACCAGTGCCGGCAAATCGACGCTGATCAACGCTTTACTGGAAGATCATCGCGCTGAAACGGATGCGGCTGCTACTACCGCAGGCCTAGTGTCCTATCAAGCAGAGCTGGATGGTATTGCCTGCCGTTTTATTGATAGTGAGGGGCTGGATGGCACACCCCGTCGCGTCGACCAGTTGCTTGAGGAGATGACGCAATCGGACATGATTGTATGGGTTTTACGTGCCAATCGTCCCGCCCGGGAAGTAGATCAGCGTCTGAAACACCGCTTCGAGGAGTGGTTTGAAGCGCATCCCCGGCGCCGCAGACCGATGGTCATTGCCGTGGCAACGGCAGTGGATCAGCTTGTTCGCGACTGGCCTGGTGGCCACGGCGTGTTGCCCGAACCTTTTAACAGCACTGTTGTGGCAGCGGTAGGTGCCATAGCTAACGACATGAGTGGGTTAGAGCCAGTCCCGATAAGCGCGGGGCTCCAGCCATGGAATATTGGTACAGTTCGCGACGCTCTATGTGCGGCGCTGCTAGAGTCGCAGTTGGTTCAGCGCAATCGCCGTCGAGTCGAAGGTGCCCGCAGCGAACGTCGTCTGCGCGGCCAAGTCAGAAAAGGCGCCAAAGGGTTGAAGGAGGGCGTAAAAACATTTGGAGGTCGCTTAGTTGGCTCGTCAGTCAATAACAACGACGAATGAAGAAAAAAAGAAGGCTTTGTTACGCTGAGATATCAGGGACGAACCCTTGATTCTCTTGTTTCACACATGGTCCTGAACCGGATTATCTATAGTACACTCGCCCTGCAAAAAAATTTTGAACGAATAATAAAACGCCCAACCATGGACTTGGAGTCTTAGAGGCAAACATATGTTCAAGAATTACCTTCTGGTGACTTTGCGCACCCTGCGCCGTCAACCCGGTTTCACCGCCATCAAAGTGCTCAGCCTGTCGCTTGGATTGATCTGCAGCGTTCTCGTTCTGATGCACGTCAGATACATTTACAGTTATGATCGTCACTTCGACAATTGGCAAAATATTTATCGATTGGTTACTGATCTGACAACGGATCAGCCGATTGTCACCGATTTAATTGCTGATGCGTACATTCCACCGCTACTTCAGGATTACAGCCAAATCGAAAATTCGGCGATGATCCAGTCAGGCAACGGCATGTTCACCGTTGGTGAGCTTTCATCTCCAAACGACTACTACTGGGTGGAACCCTCGTTCCTGACAATATTTTCTATTGAATTTTTACGTGGCGATTCAGCAAGTGCATTGACCGATCCAAACACAATTGCGCTGAGTGAAAGTGCCGCAAGAAAATATTTTGGCAGCACGGATGCGATGGGACAGACGATTACGCTAGAAAACCGCACTGATCTGCGAGTCACCGGAATATACAAAGACTTGCCACCTAACACACATCTGGAAATAGAGATAATGATGGGTGTTGCCACAGGGCGCCAGGTGTACAGCGAGCGATTCATGGCTGGGCAAGCCTGGATGGGTTTCGGTGGTTCCATGGCGTATGTGGTGATATCAGACCCGGCCGCTGCCGATTCACTAGAGCGCGATCTCCCTAATTTTGTTGATCGTAACCTTCCAGATGCTCAGCGTGACTTTGCCGAGCGAGGCAATCTGGCGTTGCATCTCGAGCGTTTGGCGGACATTAACCTTTCTCCTCGTAAAGGTTTCGCGCCAGCCGACTACAGCCGTCGCATTGTGATAGCCGGGTTAGTGCTGTTTGCGGTATTGATCCTGTTCAGCTCCAGTATCAACTTTGCTAATCTGTCGCTGGCGCAAATGCAGCAGCGGGGCAAGGAGGTCGGCATTCGCAAGACATTAGGCGCAACACGTAAGAATTTGTTTGCGCAGTTCCTGACAGAATCCATGCTGTTGACGTTGCTGGCACTGCTCGTTGCGTTGCCGGTTATCGCACTCTTGCTACCTGCGTACACCACATTGACTGACACAGCCTTTACTTTTGGTGCAATGTTTCAATCGGCGCAGATACTGTGGGTATTGTTTTTCGCTGCGGCAGTGGGGCTGGTAACAGGTTTACTGCCGGCGTGGAAGGTGTCCGGCCTGCAACCGGTGGCTGCCATCAGTGGCAAACGGGATGGGGGACGTTCAAGCCGCTGGTTCCGATCAGGACTAACGGTAGTGCAGTTCAGTTTCGCGGTGGTGCTGGTTATCCTTGCAGTAGGTGTCAATTTGCAGGTCAGGTTTCTGAACACGGTCGATCCGGGATTCGACAGTAGCAACCTGCTTGTGCTGGACAGTCGCTATAACCCGCTCAATCCTGAGCAATTCAGTTACGACGCCATGGTGAGCGAGCTGGAGCAACAACCTGGAGTGGTGAAAGTAGGAAGGGCAGAACAAGCTCCTCCCAGTAACGGTGGTTATAACCCGTGGCGCCGG
>JBBSPQ010000474.1:0-3039 GCA_038258585.1 Pseudomonadales bacterium | reverse complement strand
CATGCCTGCAAAACGGGAATTAACTCACAACTCTTGTTTTCATCTTCCGTTCTACTGTTGGTCCTGCACTACATCTTCGGCCTTTCCGGTCAGAGGCGCTGGCCCATGTGGCACGCCATGTGTTGGATCACGCCGGGTTTCTGGCACGCAATCTTCGAAATCTTGTACTGGTAATCCCTTGCTGACGGATCAAGGCCTACCGCTTCACCTATGGCGGCGGTCAAATCTGCTTCCGCTGCCTGTCTTGTCAGGTAGGGACCGGATATATTCACCTGTAATGTCGGTTCGTTTGGCGCAGTCGCAATAATATAAAAATTTTCAACGTTCATTGCTGGTACGATTCTGATCGGTTCAAAGTTAAGGGCTTGCACTTTGTATATGACTATAACTACTTACGATGCAGTCAAGAGATCAGATTTTCACTCCTTCAAAAAGAGAACGGGTCAGTGCCTGTATTATTGCCCGTCGATGCTTGTAAAACTCTTGCTTCCTGTGTTGCGGTAGTGTGTCTATGGTTTCATATGCAGCCTGAACCCTAGCTTAAGCGCCAGCCCGAATTAATTCCTTGACAGGGCGTGCATTATCCTGCTTTCGCCTTGATCTTGATAGTCCCAAATAGGTTACAAGCCCCATATTTGCGTGAAAAAGGCCAGTGAAAGGGTAATTTTCGCTTCTAACTCCTGTTTTGAGGTTGTACTGACAATGAAACGTATCAGCATCATTATTCCAGTGCTTAATGAGTGCGCCGCATTGCAGCAGCATTTGCCACTTTTGCAGGGTGTGCGAGAGGCCGGTCATGAGGTGATAGTGGTGGATGGAGGCAGTAGAGATAACAGTGAAATTGTCGCGGCGGAGATGGCCGACTACGTAATTAAAAGTGAGGCGGGGCGTGCGAGACAAATGAACGTCGGGGCGGAAATGGCGCAAGGGGATGTTCTGTTATTTCTTCACATCGACACGGTGCTGCCATCGGATGCATTGCCAGTGATTCAAGAAAATCTGCAACCGATGACTACTGTATGGGGACGGTTCGATGTTCGGCTCAGCGGCAGTCGGAAGGTGTTTCGATTCATTGAATATTTTATCAATCTACGCTCTCGTGTCTCCGGAGTTGCCACCGGGGATCAGGCAATTTTTGTGCGCAGCGCATTGTTCAGAGAGCTGGGAGGTTTTCCTGAGATATCGTTGATGGAGGATGTGGCGTTGAGCAAAACTTTGCGTCGCATTGCTGCGCCGGTGTGTCTTCGGGAAACCGTTACGACCTCAAGTCGGCGCTGGGAACAACATGGAGTGGCGCGCACAATACTGTTGATGTGGTGGCTGCGTCTTCTGTACTGGTGCGGAGTTGCACCGCAAAAACTACACGACATGTATATTAGGAGAAAGCGTTAATACTTTGAAAAATATAGGTAAAAGTGATTACGATTTTTCAGATTCAGTGCTGGCGGTCTTTGCTAAAGAGCCGCGCATAGGGCAGGTAAAGACACGCATGGAGCCGGAACTTGGCATCGAAGGTGCGCTTAATCTTCATAAGTCATTGATTCGTTACGTTTTTTGTAGTTTGAGTCAGGCAGGGCTATGTCCAGTTGAGCTCTGGGTGGCTTCCGCGGATGACGACTTAAATGGGAATGTAATACTTGATAAAGTGTTCGTATCTATTTGTAATAAAGAAAGAATAAATAAGCAGATTGCAGGTGACTTGGGGCTGAAAATGCAACACGCGGCCGGTGCCGTATTGAGTAGAGCCGATTCGGTCATCCTGGTTGGGGCGGATTGCCCTGCCGTGGATGCGACTTATTTGCGTCAGGCTCTCGAGTTGCTTGCGGCCGGAGAACCAATAGTGATCGGTCCTGCTGATGATGGCGGTTACGTATTGTTGGGCTTGCGGCATGTGCCAGATTGTTTGTTCAGTGGCGTGCCTTGGGGAACCGATCGAGTACTTGAAGTTACGCGGGAGCAGTTACGCAGGAGTGGTGAGCGTTGGGTCGAGCTGGAGCCGCGCTGGGATGTGGACAGACCTGAAGACCTAAAGAGGCTCGCCAGCCTGAATCCTCCATTCCCCAAATTTTGATTCAGGCAATGGCTTCGCGCTGGAGGAAAGTGACGAAACGATTAATGGTCATCTGAGCTGTCCGTTTCAGATCGACGTAGTGGCAGCCACAAATGGTTTGCTTCTTGATCTTGTCGTATTCGTAGTAGACGATCTCGAGCACACAGTCGAGATTTTGTTCTTGCGCCTGAATTCTGATAAGAGCGTTGAAGCGTTCGTTGGCTTGCAACTCAGGGGTGATTTCACCTGGAAATGCCACCCGTATTCCTGTGGCGGACATGTTAATTACCTTGCCGTGCAAATCGCCTTCCCGATCGGGATTGCTGTACTGCGCCACAGCCATCATGCTGCCGGGGACGTAGGCACGAAATGCATCTCGGCGCTGCAGATACATCATTTTGATCGGGAATGGGATCATGTAATAGATCCCGGACTCGTTATTCAGTGTCCTCGCTTTCTTCAGATTTTTGGCGTGCACCTTGATGCCATTGATGCTGGCGCGAATACTGAATTGGATACCTTCTTCGATTTTGCTATGGCCATAACGAGGGGTAATTTCATCGAGCAGGAAGTAGCGATCTTTCAGGTTGGCATCGAGAATCATTGTGTTATAGAGCTGAGCCCTATTGTCAAATTGCACATTGACAGTGCTGCGCTCGGTCTGCATTGCGCGCAGCACACCATAAATGTCGCCCGCGCTGTAGTAGTAGCGGTCCTGAATGTCGTTTATCGCCATTTTAATTCTTGCGTTCCGCTATGCCTTGGCAATGGCTCTGGATTCTGTTGTTTTTTTAGTGCCGCCCTGGCTGGTATAGAGGCTGGACTGTCTGGTTTTGCCCTGCATAATATCCAACACATGGCGGGTGTTGATTTTGCTTCTGTGCACGATGGCACCGTTGAGGTCGGTGAGTTCGGCGCATTTACGAAGTTGTAACTGCAGGGCATCCAAAGTTACAACTCCCTGTTCAGAATCTGCGCAGTATTGCTTT
>JBBSPQ010000473.1:0-3058 GCA_038258585.1 Pseudomonadales bacterium | reverse complement strand
CGATCAAGACGGAGTGTTTGTCAGTGCCTCTTACAAAATAGATAAATTTGTTCTCAAAGCTCAGACGGGTGCATCTGATCAGAAGCGCGAAGGCGGCAAGCAGCATTCTGTGGGTGTCGACTACGTGATCAATTCAGATACAAAACTGTTCGGATTTTTCACTGCGACCCGCGCCAAAAACCGTACCGTTGATTTCGATCAGTACGGCCTTGGATTCGAGTTTCGCTTTTAATATTGCGTTGATACCCGCCTGTTAGTTCGCTGTATATTACTTCTGCCCATTCCGGATGTTCTTTGGTCCCGATTGTGCGGGTGCGGGGAGCATTCGATCAGCTGGAAAGTGACAAATAAAACGGCTTCCTTTGTCTACCTCGCTCTGTACCTCGAGAACGGCGCCATGTCTGGCAAGAACATGTTTGACGATCGCTAGTCCGAGTCCAGTACCACCCGTGTCAGTTGAGCGACTCTCGTCGACGCGATAGAAACGTTCTGTCAGGCGAGGGATGTGATGTGCGGCGATGCCAGCACCGTTGTCTTCAACGACTATGTCCATTCCGGTTTCATACTTCATTGCTTTTATCTGAATCTGTCCTTGTCGCGGTGTATATTTTGCTGCATTGAACACAAGATTGGATAGCGCGCTGTACAACTCGCTCATGGTGCCGTGAAGGAAAAAGTCGTCATCGGATGTCACGATGAATGATTGGTTCTTGTCGCTGAAAACCTGTTCCGCTTCGCTACATATTTCTCGCAGCAACGCACTCACATTGACGGCGTCCTGTTCCTTGGGCAGCGATTTTGTTTCGAGACGAGACAAAGTGAGTAGATCACGAACGATGTTTTCCATGCGTTGTGATTGCTGATGCATTTGTTCCAATGGTTTTATCCAGCGTGGGGCAACACTTTCCTTATGGTCCAGGAGAGTCTCCAGATAACCGTTGATAACGGTGATGGGTGTACGCAATTCATGAGAGACGTTGCCGACGAAATCTTTACGCATTGATTCCAGCCTATGCATCTGAGTAACGTCCCTTACAAGCATCAAACGTTCTCCTTCGCCGAACAGAGTTATCTGAAACTCCAGAATGAGATTCTTGTTGATGGGTGATGGAATTCGCAGGGGTTCGTTGTATTTTCGATTCTCGAAATACTCGAAGAAGCGTGGCTCACGCAGCAGATTGGTCACACCTTGCTGACGATCCTGAGCTGAACGGAAACCCAGTAATGTCTCTGCCGCTTTATTCCACCATTCGAGGCTTCCCCTGCGGTTGATCATTATGACTGCCATTTCCAGCGCAGCGGAGGATTCCTGCGCCTTGTTGAGAATGCTTTTGAGATGATTGACGGCTTCGCGCTCTCGACGTTGCAGGCGGTAGATGCCATCGAAAATACTGCCCCAGATGCCATTAGCTTCAGGTGGATCGCTTTGTTCCGAGGTGGGCAGTTTGTTGAGCCAATGATGGAGTCGATAGAGATGGTAGAGAGTATGGGCGAGATAACCCAACACGCCGACCAGAATAACGGAAATCGGTTTTCCCGCAATTAATCCGATAACAGTGGATACTGCAAATACGGACAGGAAGCGGTTTAATTCAGAGCGCCAATCGCGAAGCAAAGCTCATATCCTTGGGGTAATCGCAGGTGCGGGCCACTATAGCGAATACGGCTCCCGAAATAAACGTCAGGCCGGTTTTACGGAGAAGCGGTAGCCGGCACCTCGAACAGTCTGCACGAGTCTGGCGTAGTTGATACTGGTCTTTTCGACCGATCCCAGCGCTTTGCGAAGACGACGAATATGCACATCAATCGTACGCTCTTCAAGGTAGACGTTGCCGCCCCAGACCTGATCTTGAATGTGATCACGGCTGAATACCTTCTCCTGATGAGACATGAAGAATTTCAATAGTTTGAATTCAGTCGGCCCCATGTCGACAGGAGTATCTTCGATGGTAATGCGGTGACTGGACGGGTCCAGTTGCAGATCAAAGACTCGAATGGCTTTGTCCTGCTGGTTGCCACTGCTTCTACGCAGAACCGCCTTAATGCGTGCCACAAGTTCGCGGGGAGAGAAGGGTTTGGTGACATAGTCATCCACGCCAACATCCAATCCCTGTACTTTATTATCTTCGCTGGTCTTGGCCGTCAACATAATGATGGGAAGGCTGGATGTCAGTTCGTCTCTTTTAAGACGACGTGCCAGTTCTATCCCGCTGCCGCCAGGTAGCATCCAGTCCAGTAGTACTAGATCTGGTCGGTTGTCAACAATGGCCACATGAGCCTGATGGGCTGTTTCGGCACTCACGCTGTTGAAGCCGGCGAGATCGAGAGTAATGCCGATCATATCTCTAATAGCAGGTTCGTCATCGACGATCAGAATTGTCGGGTCGCTCATAATTTTCGTTACCGTTTGGCCTGTAAGTGCTTGTAATTTATACAAGTGTATTAGAGCAATCTTATATTACAATTGTGTGACAATAATCCAAAACGGTGGCTACTGTCACACAAAAGATTGGATGCCGGAATTAGAAACGGTACTCGGCTTTAAGACTAAGCATACGACCTTCCTTGTAGCCCGTCGCAACCAATCCACCCTGAGTAATCTCCTTGCTCTCATCCAGCAGGTTTTGAGCTTTAAGATTTACTTTCCAATGATCTCCGAACTCCTTAATGAGCACTAGGTCGAGTTCGCCATGAGGTTCTTCCACAAGGTCGGGAGCTCCGAGAATGCCTACTTCGTAGATGCGCTCGCCAAAGTAATGGTAGAGCAGAGTAGCGGTCAGACCATTGAAGTTGTCATAACCTAGCTGGCCATTGAAGAGCCAGTCAGACTGACCTTGCAAAGGACGTGAAGTATTGGTCACGATATTGGTTCCACCAGGTCCCTCACCAATAGTGACTTCTGATTCGATGTAAGAAACGTTACTCGAAACGTAAAAGTCTGACCAGCGATCACCAAGAAACTCCAGTTGCTTGCGAACCTCGAATTCCACACCCTGATTCTCGGCAGACTCGGCATTGACATAACTGCGGGCACTGTTGGCACCAGGTTGCACAATTG
>JBBSPQ010000472.1:0-3059 GCA_038258585.1 Pseudomonadales bacterium | reverse complement strand
GGCAATTTCCACACTGGAGAAGCCTCCCAAGCATCTCGCAATCCGGGATTGTCGTAGTAGCTGCCACCTAGCGGATTGCTAGTCATACTGTCCCACGGTTTGTGGGTATTGAAACTTTCGACGTTCACACCACCCAGAACCGGAGAGGCGCCGTACGCCGTTGTGTTATATCCAGCCGCGTCACGAGCATCGTGCTGAAACCCAACTTTAATAATCGCTGGTGTAGCGAAAAGATCCATCTCACGTTCAGCATCCATTTTGAATTTATCAGCTTCGTTATCCAAAACATCATCAATGATCAAGCCCAAGTTACGCACGTTATAGGTAATCTCGCCCGGCAGAATGCGGTCGCGCGTACCCATTGTGTAAAGTGTGAGCTGAGGATCTTCTATATCGCTTACGTCGTAGCTCGCTGCTGCTAAACCGACGTCATAGGCGATTGGCAAAAACTGATTGCGCTCCGTCTCGGTGCGGTTGTAACGTCCTTCTACAAACCAGCTGCCAACCTGCGCATCCATGCCCAGAGTATTGGTGAATGTCGAGTTATCGTATTGGCCATCTTCCAGTAGTCGCGATACCGCATTACCGGGGCCATATCCGGTGACGCCAACTGAGCCCGGAAGCGCGATCACAAACTGATTACGCTCTTCGGAATCAATGAACTCACTATACAAAGTGGAGACAAATGCGCGCTGCACTATTCCATTGCCGCGCCATTCAAAAGTGCCACCGTGAGCTTTGTCTTCGCGCTTTACTTTGTAGCTGCGGAAGTCCAACTCATCCACAATCACATCACCCGAAACTGGGTCCTTTTCCAGATCGTATTCGCGATTATCTGTAATCTGCTCACGACTATTCTCTGAGAAGAAACCGACAACGCCGAACTGCTCGTTGGACCACGATGCACGCACCCCTCGCTTATCAATATCACCATCGCCCAGACTCTGCGTGCCCATTCCCAGATCGCCATTGACCGCGAATCCCTCGTGATCGAATGGATTGAAAGTGTGAATATTGATGTGTCCGGCAATCGAGTCACCAGGCATGCTCGGCAGAATCGCCTTGTTCGCTTCCACCCGGCTGGTAATCACTGAAGGGAAACTGTCGAAGCGCGGAATGCGGCCATTCTCGGCGCCCGGCACATCGATGCCATCGAAAGCAATACTGGTGTAGCGGAACGGAGCGCCGCGCAGATTGATGAACCGCGCCTGCCCTTGATCTCGCTCAATTGCCAACCCTGGCAGACGGCCAAGAGAATCGGCCAGATTCTGATCGGGGAAACGGCCTATGGTATCGGCGGCCACCACATCAGACATGTTCAAAGCATTACGCTTAGCTTCGATTGCAGCGAGCTGGCTATCGCGAATTGGAGTCGCAGTGACAACCACTTCCTCGATTGCAGGTTGTTGAGCAACCGCCTGACTTCCTGCCAGTAACATGACGATGGCGGCAGAAAGAGGATTGAGGCGGAACGGGAAACAACGGGGTCCTGATGACATGCAATATAACTCCTGATGATTGAATTCGACGCTTTGTTTGCGGCGAATGTACACACATCAGGTGACAGAGCTGTGAAAGGAAGAAGAAAGTAATGTGACAGCTGAGTTAACTTTTCAGTTGATGATATTCGGCAATCGCGAGTCCCGCCGCGACGCTAGTGAAGGGATCATGTTCCAACACTTTGTCTGGAAACATATTGTCGAGAATTTTGCGCACCGCAGGAATTAGCGATGAGCCACCCGTGCTCACCACCACATCGATCTCACTAGGCTGCATCCCGGCACGTTGCAAGGTGTCCTCCACCGCCTTGGTAAAGGTTCCAAGTTGCTCTTTTATAAACGACTCAAACTCTTTGCGGGTTATAACCCTCTCCACGTCAAGCTCGGGAATGTCCAGCAGCGCTTCGTTTTGCTCTGACAAAAGCGCCTTCACATCTTTCAGCGACTGAAAGACCAAATAGCTATAGTTATGTTTAATTAGCTCGTAGAGCCGCTCGAACTTCACCCGCGCCTCACCGCCCTGCTCGATGCGCTGTTGCACCGGCGTGGTGTAGCGGTTCTGATTGAGCATGTAACTCACGGGCCAGTTCAAGATAAAATCTTCGTACTCCTCGAATGGGAACATGGTTTCGATCTCGCGATCCTCACCCTTGCGGCGCCAGCTGTCGCCCTTGCCCAGCAACGGAAACAAAATCTCCCGGAACAGACACTGATCGATGTGGTCGCCACCAAGACCCACACCATGAATCGCCACGACATCAAACGACAACGCCGAGCGCTTCAACACACACAAATCCAGCGTGCCGCCGCCGAAGTCCACACACAGCAGAGTCTTGGCATCAGTACTCGGATTGGTGTGCAGAAAACTCAAAGCAGCTGCCAAAGGTTCGGGATAAAAACGCTGCTGCGTGAAACCTGCGTGATGACAGGATTCTGACAAACGCGCCAGCGCCGTCGCATTATGATCGGTCTCTCGCCCCTCGAAATTCACCGGGTGTCCGATGCAGGCGTGATCGCTGCTATCAGCCGCCTGCCCCATACCGACCAGCTTTTGCGTTACCGTGTCACGGACCCGCACAATGATCGGCGTGACCAGTGCCACCAACCGGAATGGCCGCTCAAACACCATCAAGCGCTGTATGCTGCCACCCAGAAGACGCTTTACACCACGAAACAAACGCCCCTTCTCGCCGGCATCGACGAAAGACTGACCGAAGATCTGGTTAGACGAAGCCTCTTCAGGCAAGCCCGCCTCGTCGATCTGCCCTGTCGTCGTTCGTCCCTCACCTAACAACTCCGCACTTAGCTCGACCTTGCGACCCATGTTGTCAGTGATATAACGATCGATCGCCGACTGCCCCGTGCACACCTGAAACTGCCGGTCGATATACACGGCAGAGGGCATGGTCACGCTCTGTGACTCCAGGGAAACGAGGTGTACTTTCTCGCCGTCGAATATGGCGGCGGCACTATTAGTCGTACCGAAATCCAGTCCAATGCCCAGATCGGTTGCACCGGCTTGGCGTTGAGAATCGAATGAATTAAAAGATTTTCGCGAAT
>JBBSPQ010000471.1:0-3067 GCA_038258585.1 Pseudomonadales bacterium | reverse complement strand
GTTGACTACATTGAGATATATCGCCGCCGCACTCCAGCCCATCAACCTGCCGAGGTTCTTGACCAGGTTCGGAGCGCAGAAGTGAATACGGTGGTGGCGACAAGTCTGCAAATTCTGGAAAGTCTGTTGGCGCTCTGTCAATCTCAAAGCAGCGGGGACAAGGACGCGGGTGCTCTGCTAAGCTTGCTCCAGGCCTCTCTGTTATTAGTCCCGTCACAGCGCGTGCTGGAAAGTGCACAAGAAGCCGGGTTCAATAATGTGATGGATGCAGGCGGCGCTGACGATAAGTCGATGTTGGCGGCCATGTTGGTTGCACTCCTGCAAGAAACTTAAGGGCAAAGAACACAAGGGTAAATTCCCACCATAGTTGAAGGAGAAAAGGTGACCGACGCGTCGATTACAAGTTCTGACAACGCGCAGACTACTGCCACTGAGGTATCCGCCGTCAATAATGAGACAGGTGGTACGAGCGCACGTTCTGACACATCAAGAGTGCTCGAAGAGCTCAGTCGCAGTAACTCCGCACGTCCAGCCTCCCTCAAGCGTCGTCGCAGTGGCCTGCATCGCTTTCTGATCATTTTAGTGTTGTTGATCCCATTGCTGGTTGCGTTGGCTTGGCTAATTTATGAACAGTTCGCTCTGCGCGATTCACTAGTCCAGCTTGGCGAAGACAATGCAGAGCTGCAATCAGCGCTGCAGAATTTACCTGCGATCCCGCCTGCCGCCCCGCCTGCCACCCAAATTCAGGGAGTGGACGAACAAGCTCTGGCCGCGCTCAGATCCAATCTCGAGGCGCGTATTAATGCTGTCGCAAGTTCGACTGCAAGTCTGCAGGAACGTGTAGCGGCAGTTCCTCAGGACAGGGCCAATGCGGATTGGCTCTGGAGCGAGTCAGAATATCTTCTGCGCCTCGCGAACCAGAAGCTGCAGCTGGAAGGTGATCGTGATTCGGCTCTGCTGCTTCTCAATACCGTAGATGCAATGTTAAATGAATCGGAAGATCCTTCTTTGCTGAGAATAAGAGAACGAATTGCCAGTGAGGTCCTCGCGCTGCGAAGCATGGAGCCGGTCGATAAAGAAGGCTTGTATCTGCGCCTGAATAATCTTATGCCCTTGGTTGAGCAGCTCTCAATGCGTAATGCTCTCGTACAGAACTATAGCGATCAATTGCAACAGCAACGCGATAATACGGCTCAGTCTGATTCCGGTTTTATTGCGAAGACACTGGATCTGCTCGGCGCTATTTTTGTTTGGCAGCACAGAGATGGAACCCTGCAGGGGTTACTTCCGCCGCAAGAGGAGACCGTACTCAAACAAAATCTGCTGCTATTGATTGAACAGGCGCAATTGGGTTTGTTGATGGAACAAGATGTTGTTTATCGAAGCAGTCTTGCTCGCGGCGGTGAATGGGCGAACCGTTATTTTGCGATTGATGCTGGCGCTGGGCGCACGTTGCGGGAAGAGCTTGAATCGCTGAGTGCTGTCAGCATCAGTGAGCAGCGGCCAGACATTACAGGTTCGCTGCAATTGCTAAGGCAAATAAGTAACGTACGCAACGGCGCCTTAGGCATCGGCGATAACTGATTCCTAATACACCAGCATCAATGAATAAGTGCATTAATTAAGTATGATTAAACTCTTTCTCTACACTCTGCTGGCAATACTTACTGGACTGGTAGTCACCCTCTTTCTGGCCAAAGAGCCAGGTTACCTTCTAATCTCGTTCGCTGGATATACGTTCGAGTCGAGCCTTTTTGCGCTGTTCGTTGCCTTTCTGGTTTTCCTTCTAACCATTCGTTTACTGGTTCTTTTGATCGCTTGGATTAATCCTCTGAATCTAGTGACATGGGGACAAAACCAGGCAGCACGTCGAAGAGCTCGTAAGGCGGCGATTGAACCTGTCACTCCAGATATGTTGCAACAGCAGTTTCTAGTGGAACTCAATGCCATGCAGCCTGATGCCGACAATGCAGATTCAGTTAGCCCGGCGGAGGTCACAAAATTCTGGAAGAAAAACGGAAAACCATATTTGGACAGTTCCAGTGTGGTCGCCCAATACATCGATGTGCTGGTAAGTCATCAGGCTTATGATGAAGCCGTTGCAGCCATGGAAACTGCACTGGAGAGGCAATGGAGTGATGAGATTATTCGTCGTTACAGTTTTGTATCATTGTTCAGTAGTGATGCTGTCGCAGTAAAGCAGCTTCAGCGCGCGGAAAACTGGCTGAAAATCAGACCGAAAGACCACGTATTGTTATTGGCACTTGGAAGGCTGTCACTGCGTAGTCAATTGTGGGGAAAAGCGAAAGAGTATTTTGAGCGCAGCATGAGAATTGAGCCAGATACGGAAGTCTTTGCCGAACTGGCGAGATTGATGCAGGGTCTCAACGAACCGGAAAAGAACGCTGAATATCTGCGGTTACAGACAAAGAGCGTGGGAAAGATATTGCCAGAATTCCCGCAGCCAGGATTATAGTAAAAGCGACAATTCAGTAGCAGCACTATCCCACATTAATTAAAAATTCCCAGCTCATCCCATATGGAATCAATTCGATCCTTCACGGCGTCACTCATCGTAATAGGCGTTCCCCATTCACGCTGCGTTTCCCCCGGCCACTTCGTTGTCGCATCCATCCCGATCTTCGAACCGAGCCCGGAAACCGGCGAAGCAAAATCAAGATAATCGATTGGCGTATTCTCGATCATGACAGTGTCTCGGGCCGGATCCATGCGCGTTGTCATCGCCCAGATCACATCCTTCCAGTCACGCACGTTCACATCGTCATCCACGATGATCACAAACTTGGTGTACATGAACTGGCGCAGGAATGACCATGTGCCCATCATTATGCGTTTGGCGTGCCCAGGATATTGTTTCCGAATGCTTACAACCGCGAGACGATAGGAGCAGCCCTCAGGTGGCAGATAAAAATCGACAATCTCCGGGTATTGCTTCTGAATAAGGGGACTAACCACTTCATTCAAGGCGACGCCAAGCATATCCGGTTCATCGGGCGGGCGACCAGTATAAGTGATGTGATAAATCTGATCTTTTCGGTCCGTGATT
>JBBSPQ010000470.1:0-3079 GCA_038258585.1 Pseudomonadales bacterium | reverse complement strand
GGCAGTGGCGGCTCAAGAGCGGGCGACACAAGCACGAGAAGCGGCACAGCAGGCGAAAGTCAGGGATCTGGAAGCGCAAATAGCGACGACCCGTGCGGATGCAGAGAGCCTCGCTGCCGCAAACACACGCCTTGAAGCTGCGATAGCGACCGCCGAAGAATTACTGGAAGTGTTGGCGGCGGAGCAGCTCAAGTACGGCAATACCGATGTTAGTGGACAGCCAACAGAACCACTTCAGAAGGGACTTATCGCAGATCTGGAAGCACGCAAGAACAGTCTGAAACAGGAAGCGCAGACGCTGTCTCAATAAGTGACGGCATCGTCTCCTTGGAATACGCTGTCATGCAGGAGCCTGCCTGCCAGCGAAAGGGTTAAGCTAAGAGTCCGAAATGAGCGCCGAAATTATAGATATCACCAAGCCCTTGGAAGAGCGCCAATTTGAGGCTAAAGAAGAACGCTTGAAAGAGATGAAAGCGGCTTTCAGAAAGTCTCGACTGGAAGCGCGGGCCGTCCGCAAAAAGAATCAGCCCTCCAGGCCCGGTAAAACATTGACTTCCCGCAAAAAGAAAAACCGTTACCCAGAAAAATAGACCCAACAGCCGGTACATACAACCTTTTCGATTATCTGAATTACCCGCCACAATGCACTGTTTTCGCCCCTCTCAGGGCTTTGTGGTGCCTGCTTTGTTTGTCTGTATTGATATGCTACAGTGCGCCCGATCCATAAAAAAACAAATATATAGGGGATACCGCAAGATGCCAGGCATGACAATTACAATATCTATACTGCTTTCTCTTTTCGGTTTAGGCGTGGCGTATTTTTACATGCGTCAGGTCATGAGCGTTCCAATAGATCTGGGTCTTGAGGGCGAACAGAAAACCCGTCTCAAATTTATTCACGGTGCAATTGCTGAAGGTGCCATGGCATTCCTGAAGCAGGAGTACAAATTTCTCGCTATTTTCATGTTGGTTTTTGCGGCAATTATTGCTGTTCTGATCGACGACAATCACACACCTGACACCCGTGAAGGCCTATACACTGCAGTCGCATTTCTCTTCGGTGGCATTATTTCTATCGCCTCCGGTTACATCGGTATGAAGATCGCCACGCAGGGCAACGCCCGCACGACCGTATCTGCCAAGGACAACATTGGCGATGCGTTTAAAGTCGCGTTGAATTCCGGTGCGGTAATGGGTTTCGCGCTGGTCAGTCTGGCGGTACTCGGTCTCGTGATTGTCTATGTTGTGATGAAAGCGGCACTACCTGCGGATCTGCCTAATCACGTGTTGATGGAAATCATCGCCGGGTTCGGTCTGGGTGGTTCCACGATTGCACTGTTTGCTCGCGTCGGTGGCGGCATATTCACCAAGGCTGCCGATGTTGGTGCTGACCTTGTAGGTAAAGTCGAAAAAGGCATTCCCGAAGATGATCCGCGCAACCCTGCCGTGATCGCCGACAACGTTGGTGACAACGTGGGTGACGTTGCTGGTATGGGCGCTGACCTGTTTGGGTCCTGTGCCGAGAGTACCTGTGCTGCAATGGTAATCAGTGCCGTCGTGTTCCAAGGCAACATTGATGCACTTCTGTATCCTATTCTGATCAGTGCTGTTGGTATTCCTATCAGTCTGTTGACCATGCTCTTCGTGAAAGTGAAGACTGAGGACGACGTATCTCCGGCTTTGATGAAACTGCTGATTATTTCCAGCGCACTGATGGCGATTGCCATGTTCTTCGTTACTCGTGCAGTAATTCCTGCAGAGTTCGTATTGCGTGACATTACATACACGGCAATGGGAATTTACTGGTGTTTCTTCTCCGGTCTGATATCGGGTCTGGTGGTCGGATTGCTTACAGGCTATTACACCTCCGGTTCGTTCAAGCCTGTGCAGGAAGTGGCGAAAGCTTGCGAAACCGGTGCGGCGACCAATATTATCTACGGTCTGGCGCTGGGCTATAAGAGCACAGTTCTGCCTTACATTGCGATTGCGATTGCGATCTTCGTTTCTTGGACTATGGGGGGCATGTACGGAGTTGCCATTGGCTCACTCGGTATGCTCGGTACATTGGCAATTGCGTTGACCATTGACGCCTACGGTCCGGTTTCCGATAACGCTGGCGGTATCGCCGAAATGGCCGGTCTCCCAAAAGAAGTGCGTCGTCGCACTGACATTCTCGACGCTGCGGGCAACACTACAGCGGCGATTGGCAAAGGCTTCGCTATCGGTGCCGCGATTCTGACTTCCCTGGCATTGTTTGCCGCTTTCCTGACCAGTGCTGATGCACTGATGAAGGAACAACGCGGTGATAACTACGACCTGCTGGGTTCTATCAACCTGCTCGATCCAGTTGTGTTCGTGAGTCTGTTCCTGGGCGCAGTGCTGCCGTTCCTGTTCAGCGCGATGACCATGAAATCTGTGGGCAAGGCTGCCTTCGATATGATTGAAGAGGTGCGTCGTCAGTTCAATACCATTCCTGGCTTGATGGAAGGCACTGCAGAGCCTGACTATGCTCAGTGCGTAGCGATCTCTACCAAAGCAGCGCTGCGAGAAATGATTGCTCCTGGCGTGTTGATCATGGGAACGCCGCTGGTAGTAGGCTTCCTGTTCGGCGTGCCCGCGGTCGCCGGTATTCTTGCCGGCTCGCTCGTAACTGGTGGTGTACTGGCAATCTCTGCTTCTAACAGCGGCGGTGCATGGGATAACGCCAAGAAGTATGTTGAGGCAGGTAACCTTGGTGGCAAGGGTTCCGAAGTGCATAAAGCAGCTGTTGTGGGGGACACCGTTGGTGATCCGATGAAAGATACCTCTGGCCCATCACTGAATATCCTGATCAAGCTGTCAGCGATTCTGAGTCTGGTGTTTGCACCATTCTTCGTTCAGTACGGTGGCGTATTAATGGGAGGCTAAAACCTTTTTGAAACCGCTGTAAATAAAAAGGGCTGCAATTGCAGCCCTTTTTATTTCAAACCACGTCGCTTCGTAGGCCGCATTGGCTGGGGGGTGAATGGGTTCTGGAGACGCCAAAAGACGCACATCCATGTGCAGGCTCGGCGGGCGCCGTCCTAGCGCCCGACGCTCC
>JBBSPQ010000469.1:0-3080 GCA_038258585.1 Pseudomonadales bacterium | reverse complement strand
TAAAAGAGATTGATATAGGCAAAGATCCTTTGTGGATCACTCCATCAGTTCAATTGCGTACTCCGTATAGTATGAATGTAATCCTCGGGGGTGATATTGCTCTTTCCCAAGATCGTGATGATGCGATTAACTCGCGTCCCCTGGAACCCTACCGCCTGTTTGCCGGCCTAAACTTCACTTTCGACACCGAAGCATCAAAACGTCAGGAAATCAAGGATAGGGAAAGACGTGAGGCGGCTGAAAAGAAACGCTTGAAGATGAGTAACATGGAGCTTTCCAGCTCTTTAGTCAAACAAGCCTATGATGACTCCGTAGCCCGTGCTGAGCAACAAGCCCAGGCGGATTCTGCCGCTGCAAGAGCGCAACAAGATTCCGCCAGCATGGCAGAAAAGGCCCGGCAAGATTCTTTGGCATTGGCAGAATCACAACGCAACTTGGCAGATGAAAAATCCAAGCGATCGGAAGCAGAAAAGCAATTGCTCTCTACCGGATTGTTACTCTTGGATGCAGTGTATTTCGAGACCGGAAAGACAGCCATCTCTATTAACTCTAAGCCTTACCTGAACATCATCGCCAAAATGCTGGCTAAGTATCCGAAGCTGCAGATCGAAGTTGCCGGCCATACAGATAATGTGGGTAGTGATGCAACCAACCAAGCCTTGAGCCAGGGACGAGCTGAGGCAGTAGCAATCTATATGGTTGAAGCTGCACCGGAACTGCGTAACGTGCTGACCGCCCGTGGCTACGGTGAATCAATGCCTAAAGCTGACAACCAAAGTGCCGAGGGTCGTTTGAGGAATCGCCGCACCGAATTGCAAGTTACCAATAAGGAAGCCTTGCAAGAATACAATAAGTAATCACAATAAGTAATAAGTAATAATGTATACATAATCCCGTCTTGATGAACTCAAGGCGGGATTTTTTTGTCTAGAATTCCTTCGCCATTCGCAGCATTTTCAGCTTCCGCCTCCAATTCCCGAACCAGACGTTCATCCAATGATGCACTTAAAATGACCGGGTCAAAAGCAGAACGCTTGACAAGATCAATCGCGACACGGTCGCCTTCTTGGCGGAATATTTTCCTGAATTTTCCACCCCAGAAAACTTTTGAGGCATTGTAAGAAAATCGGGAATGCACGTTTTTATTAGCCGATGTTTTTCTTGTTTTACGATGCATCTCTTGGAATAAACCCCGCTTACGCTTGGACAATCGACCATAATATGTTTTCGGGTGTTTCTCCCCTCGGTACCAAGGCGATTACTGGCAATCCGCTTTTTCAGCTCAAGGGTTCGACTCCGGATTCTCTGTATAGCCTCTTGAAAGGAAGTCCTGCAATAAATTCGGGTGTTATGTATAGCGGTATCACTGATGGGTACATTGGTTCTGCCCCTGATATCGGCGCGATTGAGGCTGGCGCACCAGCGTGGTATCCTGGCATTGGGGGCGCCCGGGTCGACAACCTTGCTGTCCCGCCACGTCCGGATCTTGTGTTACATTCGATATACAATGACACCGTTTCAATTGGCATTGGCAAGGGTGGTAGTCCGGCATACGGCAGTATCGGCTCGGTTGGTCTGAATACTACGGGTTCATGGATATGTTTTTATGGTGTAAACTTGCGCAATGGCTACGATAGCCTGGCTGTCTTGTATGTCTTTAACGACTACGGCGGAAACTTCTCACTCTCGGTGCGGCTTGATAGTGTAACAGGGACGGAAATAGGATCGACAACCCCGATTCAGACAGGCTCATGGTCGACTTTTAAAAAGTCATTGTTTAAACTGTCGGCTGCCGCCAAAGGAATTCATGACATTTATTTTATTAATCGAGGCGCTAAGTCAGGAAGTATAGGCAGCCTCGAATTCACCCATTCAATCAATACACCGGGCTTACCGACACAGGCTGCCGGTGGGAGTGAGGGAAAGAGCGACAGGCAAAGCTCGCGGGTCGTGACACCGAGGTATCATGTTGTTCTACCAGGTATAACTGGTGAAGATTTTTTTCTGCACACGGGTGGCGAGATTTTGTTATTCAGCTTGAATGGACAGATGGCAGCCCGGTCGTCTGCCCGTGGTTCTGAAAATTCGGTTTTGTTTCCTGCCTCAGGTGTTCTCGTTAAAGTGGTAAAAAGAGTTGACGCTTCAACAATCGATGGTCGGTCGAATATTACGAAGTGAACACCTTGAACTAGGCACGGGAACGAAGTGGTCTAAGAATTGGGGAGAACTACATGATTTTGTCAAAGTAGCCTTATCCGATGGAACGCTTAAGTTTGGCGAGGGTGATTCACTGGCAAGTTTTTCCTGATTCTATCCGTGGTTAGCACCACACTGGTGCGAGCTCTACCCACACTCGACCTACTTGGTTATACAACTGATACTACTGATGGCGTAGGGAAATCAAAAAGAGGCCCTCGGGAGCGTTCATTCGCGCTACGTTTCATTATGCATCTAAAATGCATCCGATACCTTGCGAGGAGTGAACGCTATGAGACTATCCGTCATGAAACCAATTACTTCCACCTTCCTTGCTGCGTTGGCTATCCTGGGCGCTTCCGTGACGGTCAGGGCCGAGAAAGCTCATGTGATCTTCATTACGGACATGGCCGAAGACGACGGCGCAACCTTGGTGCGTGGTCTGCTACACAGCGACATGTTCGATCTGCGGGGGGTCGTGGGCACGACCTCCGATCCCGGGTGGCCCACATCCATAAGCCAGATTCTGAAGATTGCCAATGCCTACAAGGACAACTGGGCAAACATATCGGCAAACTGTCCCAATTGCGTCCATCCAGACACGCTTCTGAAACAATCGGTGGACGGAGCGCCCGGAACGACTGCCGGTCGAGACCTTCTATGTCGCGAGGTGAAGCGGGCATACGACAACGACTATGACCTGTGGATCACCTCCTGGGGTACGGCGAAAAGCCCATGGTTGTCGGCAATGAACCACATCCGTCAAGGCAATGTTCCCGGGCTGAATATCTATCAAGCCCGCTCGAAGATCTTCTATGCCGGGGAGAAATGGTCACATGTGCAGAATGACAAGTTCGCCTACAGAATGCTTCTCGACACATTCT
>JBBSPQ010000468.1:0-3096 GCA_038258585.1 Pseudomonadales bacterium | reverse complement strand
GCAGTGATGGAGGGCAAGCGCTTGTATGCGCAGCATGGGCTTACCATCGGCATGTTGGCGACGGCCGCGTCAATGCAGGAATACAGATTGCGCAGACTGATTAATCAGAAGTTGCACTACCGGAATTTCAATCAGTACCTGAATCAGTACCGGATTACTGAAGCCGCACGGCGGTTGCAGGATCCGGCAGAAAGCCAGCTGCCTATTTCAACGATTGCGCTGGATGTGGGATATGCCTCACTGTCGTCCTTCAACAAGGCCTTCAAGGAAGAGCATGGCGTGACTCCTTCGATTTTTCGCGGTCGCGCCATGCAGTAGATATCGACGACTATCCCTGTCATTAATCTATGGTGCAGACATTACTCTGTGCGAATCTCTAGAATCACTTTGCCCATGGCACGGCGTTCGGTAAAGACGCTGAATGCGGCCACGTATTCCTCCATCGGAAAGGTCTGTGTGACAACGGGTTTAAGTTTTCCTTCACGATACAAGCCAAGCAGTTCTTGGAAATTCTGTTCGTAGGCTTCTGGCTCTTCCTTGCGGAATCGGCCCAGAAATACGCCCACCATCGAGGCGCCTTTCAACAGCGCAAGATTGGCTTTATATTCCGGGATTCGGCCACTGGCGAAGCCGACCACTAACAGGCGCCCATTCCAGTTGATACAGCGCGTTGCCTGATCGAAAAGATTACCGCCCACCGGATCATAGATAACATCGGCACCTTTATCGTCTGTCAGGGCTTTGACTTTTTCCTTCAGGTCGCCATCCCCGTAGTTCAATAGTTCATCGGGATCTGCCTGGCTGACAAACTCTAGTTTTTCCTCACTGCTGGCCGCAGCGATGACACGCGCGCCCATCAGTTTGCCGAGTTCAACGGCAGCCATTCCGACGCCGCCGCTTGCACCCAGCACAAGTAGAGTCTCTCCCGCTTTGAGCTGTGCTCTTTGCTTCAGTGCGTGATAGGACGTGGTGTACACCATGGCAAAGCCTGCGGCCGTTCTAAAATCCATGTTGTCAGGGATTTTTCGCACACCGGCGACGGACACGAGTACTTGTTCCGCCATGCCGCCGATCGACGGTGTCGCCATTACTCTGTCGCCGACAGCGAAGTCGGTAACGCCAATACCAATTGCGCTGATTTTGCCCCCTACTTCAGAGCCGGGCGAGAATGGCTGTGGCGGTTGAAATTGATATTTCCCCTGAATCTGCAGTGTGTCTGGAAAGTTAAGCGATGCGGCATAGACATCGACAACGATCTGATCTGGACCGGGGGTCAGATCAGGCAGGTTTACCAAGGCAAGATTTTCGGGTGGTCCATAGGTGTTACAAACAAGCGCTTTCATACTATCCCCCTTTATTTTTCTGAGTGGCGATTCAAGCACTTTTGCTAATGGACTACAATCCGGACACCTCGTATGGGAAGCCTTTCAGCGCACTTTCGCATATAATTGGCGGCAGCTATTTCTTCAGTAAATGCGAACGGGCTAGTAAAGGGCGTTATGACAGTAATACAGAGCAGAGGTAATGAAGCGCTACGCCAGACCTATCTGCGTGCGCTTGGCGTACAGTCATACTTTCCTCGTCGCGCACTGCCTGGAGCCAAAGTGTCCTCTGTCTATGCCTCGGAGGTGGGGAAAAGGGAAATGCTGTCACTCTCGTTGGAGGCTGGCGTGCAATCGTCAGCACAGGCTGTAATGGAGCAGCCCGCAGTGAAACCACAGAAGGAAATGCCGCAGTCGAAATTAGAAACGCTGGATCGAAGCACTGCCATTGAGCCCTCCACGGGTAAGCCTGCAATGGCCGAACTGAGTGCTGCCGAATCCCCTGTGGCAGAAGATGTGAAATTTGCCTTCGCCTATTTCCCTGTTAACGAAGAACTGGCAATCATCAACGAGTTGCCTTGGGCAAAATCGGCGGTGGTCGCTAACAGCACCCGCCAGCTTCTGGCATCAATTCTTAAGGCATTGGGCGTGGTGTGTGAGGAAAAAGATCTGTCTTCAATGGTATTTTCCTGGCCGATGCCAGACATGCCTTTGGAAGAACTGGGCACGGAAAGCGCTCGTCTCACTTTAGAAGGCTTTCTCGGCAGACGATTCAAGTTGCGCCCGGTTCGTCATTTGCTCGTGCTCGCCGAGCAGTCAGCGGGTTTTTTGTTTCCTCCGAATTTTTCCTCCGCGAGTGAAGAACCCTTGTTTCGGCACCCGCATTTTGATGTCAGCGTTACCCTGACTCGAAGCCTCAATGCCATGGAGGCAGTGCCGGAGATAAAACGCGTGGTGTGGCAGCAGTTGCAGCCACTCAAGGCCGCGTTGGACAATGGCAATGCGTCCCAGCCCACCTCTTCGCCCATTCCCTCGCAAGACCAATCCTCTCAGGACAATTCATAGCACCCATGTTGCCGCAGTTTATAAAATCCGAGACTCCCAATACCTTCATGCGTGCAATGCGCGCCAGCGATCTCGATCTGGTGGTTCAAAGCGAGAATCTCTCGTTGGCAAATCCATGGTCTAAACGCATTTTTTCCGATTGCTTGCGGGCGGGATACGAGTGCTGGGTGCTGGCGACCAAGGACAGGATTTTGGCGCACGGCGTGCTGTCTGCCAGTGTGGGCGAAGCACATGTATTGACGTTGTGTGTGGATCCGGATTTTAGACGCGCGGGTTATGGTCGACGCATGCTGCGGCACTTGCTCGATAAGGCCGGTAAAAAAAATGCGGAAGTATGTTTTCTGGAAGTGCGCCGTTCTAACAAGGAAGCGCGACAGTTATATCTTGATATGGGCTTTGTGCAAGTGGGTGAGCGCAGAAACTACTATCCCGCCGAGTCTGGAACGACAGAGCGCGAGGACGCGCTGATTCTGTCGCGGACCCTGCCTTACTCTTCCGGAGGTTGATCCGATTCCTGTGCCTTTGCTGATAGGCGAACGATCAATTTACGCAGCAACGTCCAGACTATTACCACGCTGACGGCAACCACCATGATGATTAGCAATAGTGCAACGCTGCCCACCAGAAAGCGCAATAGGTTATCCCGCGCTTCGTCATAAGCCATCGCCAGTGCGACGAGTGAGGCAATAGCTATCATGATGCCACTCAG
>JBBSPQ010000467.1:0-3097 GCA_038258585.1 Pseudomonadales bacterium | reverse complement strand
TGTTAGTGACGGGCGATCAGTATCAGCGCGATGATGGGCTGGACGTGAACTACGTCTATCCCAACCGCTTCGAGGCGTCGGATTATGTCAAAAGCGCAGCACTCTATAAGTGTCTTAAACCCGATCTGATCCTGACCGGTCATTGGAAACCTTTCTGGGTTCCACCTGATTACTACGACAATATCGAAGTCATCGGCACAAAGCTGGAACAACTACATCGTGATTTGCTGCCCACTACGCCGAATCTGGGGACAGAAGGTTTTATCGCGCACATTACCCCCTATCAATCTGAGAGTCGTGGTGGGGAAACTCTCGAATTCAGTGTCACCGTGACGAATCCCTTCGATTATCCTGCCGATGCCATTGTGCAGATGATTGTCCCACTGAGCTGGCAAAGTGTGCCATCGAAGGCGCTTCAGCTTGATACGCGAGCATCACAGGAAATCCAATTCCTCGTCGCGATACCTGCGACATTTCGCGAGCGACGCGCACGGGTCGCAGTGGACATCACGGTAGAGAACCAGCGCTTTGGTCAACAAGGCGAAGCACTCGTTTCAGCGCGTACCGTGTAAAAATCCAGTCTCCGCGAAAACTTATGGAAGAGAATTTTGCATTTCAATCGGCTGTGCTGGACTGTTTGCACATCCGTTCGGAATTGAGAGACAACAGATGTCATGCTATGCCGCAATCTGCGAGTAGTGATGATGAAGACCTCCCAAGATTGGTTTGGCAACAACCAAGCGAGGTTGGCCGGGAAGAGGAGCTGCCTCGAGTTGGATCGGGATGCGTTGGGCTAAACCCTGGTGCGGTCGATACAGGTTGTAATACTCGATGTAGGCTTTCATTTGTTGGAACAAGTGGCGCTCTCCCAATATCAGCAGGTGATCCAAGCATTCTCGACGGACGGAACCGAGGAAGCGTTCGCAGATGGCATTGGCTTTGGGGGCGCAGATTGGTGTCCGCAGGACCTCGATTTGGGTACCGGCGGCTACGGCGGCAAAATGGTATCCATATTTCTTGTCATTGTCTCGAACGAGATATTTGGGCCCTTGCTGGAACGGAGTCGCCTCGCGGAGTTGTTGCGCAACCCAGGTATCCGTCGGATGTCGCGTGACGCCCATCTGAACGACGCGGCGCGACCCGAGTTCAATGATAACAAACACGAACAGGGAGCGAAACCAAACATCGTGAAGGGTAGAAAAACCTCATCTGAGGGAAACTTTAAGCGACATCGCGATAATAGTCATGCAGGATTCCACCAAGAACATCTCGACAATGAATCGTGCCACGCCGAGACCGTGAAAGGGGAACTGGAGTTTGCTGAGCCAGTCCTTGATGAGGCCGGGCAGTGTTGTAGTACTGTGTGTATTCCTTCAGAACGCTCATGAGATGTCGTTGATTCAGGATGAGCAGCTGGTCCAGGCATTCCTGCCGAACTGTGCGCACCCACCGTTCAGCCACGGCATTGGCTTTCGGTGCACGAAAGGGCGTCCGAACCATTTCAAAGCCTTCCGAGGCGAAGACCTGGTCGAAGCTGCCCGCGAATTTACTATCGCGGTCATGAACGAGGAAGCGCAGGGAAGTTTGGGCGCCGTCATCCAGCTGCCAGACGCGCTGGCGGGCTTGCTGCGTGACCCAGGCACGATCCGGATGGGTGGTGCAGCCCGCGAGATGCACACGACGAGAGCCGAGTTCGATGAAGAAGAGCACATAGAGCGTTTCCAGGCGAATCGTTTCGACAGTGAAAAAGTCGCACGCCAGCATCTGCTGCCGATAGTGTTTCAGAAAGGTGCGCCATGAACTGCATCCTCGTTGAGGAGCGGGCAGTAAGTTATGCCGGTGCAAGACGTTTTTGATGGTACTCGGATGGATCTTGAAGCCGAGCTTCAGCAATTCCCCCTGGATCTTGTCGTAACCCATACGCGGGTTCTCCCGCGCGATACGGAGAATGAGCGCCTCCACATCGCGCTCCAATCGTGGTCGTCCACCGCGATGCGGATGCTGAAACGTCCATTTTCGGCGAGCGAGTTGGCGATGCCATTTCAGCAGCGTGTCCGGTTGGACGAGTAAGACTGCTTCGGCCAACGCCTCATGAAATCGCTGAGTTTGTGCCTTGAGACGGGTAGCGAGGGTGATAAGCATCAGCTTTTCGGGACAAGACAAGCGCGGCCTAGATTTGGATTTACGGTCGAGAATGCGGAGTTGTTGCCGGAGCAGGGCAATCTGGAGATCTTTTTCAGTCGGCGCAATGCGGATGGACGCGAAGACATCCAAAACGAGCGTGACGAAGCAGAACAGTAGATGATAACTCACGTTACGCAGCGGACTGAGATAAACTATCCGCATGGATGATAAAGAACTGCTCGACATCTACAGCGATTACCTGATTAGCGCGTTTGGACAAACGACCGGAACGGGACTGTCCGAAGTGCTGGGTGGAACGGTGAGTCACGACCGTATCCAACGGTTTCTGTCGCATAAAGAGTTCACATCCGGCGATTTGTGGCAGATCGTCAAGCCCCATGTGCGTGCCATTCAACGAGAAGAAGGCGTGCTGATCCTCGATGATAGTATTGCTGAGAAACCGTACACCGACGAAAATGAGATTGTGTGCTGGCACTATGACCATGCTCAGGATCGCCAGGTAAAGGGCATTAATTTCCTCAGCGCCTTGTATCATGTTCAGGCCATCTCGCTGCCAGTGGGGTTTCGCCTGGTCGCCAAGACCGAATATTACACCGACAAAAAGGACGGCAAAAGCAAGCGTCGCTCCCCGGTGAGCAAAAACGAACACTACCAAGCGCTGCTGCGCCAAGCCAGGCAGAACCAAATTCCCTTCCGGTTTGTCTTGAATGATGTTTGGTATGCCTCGGCAGACAATATGATGTTCGTGAAGCACGAGTTGGCAAGCGACTTCATCATGCCGCTCAAAAGCAACCGCAAGCTCGCTTTGAGTAGTGCAGAGAAGCAGCAGGGACGCTATGTGCAGGTGGACAGTCTGCTATTGGAAGCGGGTGTCGTGCGGGAAATCTACCTGGAAGGCGTCGATTTCCCGTTGGCGCTGGTCAAGCAAGTCTTCGCAAACGAAGATGGCTCG
>JBBSPQ010000466.1:0-3098 GCA_038258585.1 Pseudomonadales bacterium | reverse complement strand
TGTACTCCTGTCTTGTTTTTTTTCTGTTATCCAGGTCGCCGCCGGCGGGCCGTGGAATTGACAGCGTAACGGAATCTGTAGGTTAATGGCGGTTCTGCGCTGCCCACCGTGCGCCACTTTAATACAAACATCAACAGACAAAAACACCAATCCGTCACTCAATCCATGGAGAATGCGATGATCAATAATCTACGTGTTGCACTTGTTACCCTTGCCCTTACAGCGTCTGGCGCTATGGCCGATGTGGCTTTTAAAGCGGATCAGAACTTTGGCGCTCCTATGCCTGAAGCTGGCGTGGCCGTGTCACTGAATACGGCGATTGCCCAATTGGGCAATGCTGGCTCAGCAGAGGTCAAAGTCATGGGCCAGATTACGGAAGTTTGTCAGGCTCAAGGCTGTTGGATGGTGCTGGTCGATGGCGAGCAGTTTGCCCGCATTACGTTCAAGGATTACGGTTTCTTCGTTCCCACCGAAACCAGCATGCAGAGAGCCGTGGTCTACGGAGTGCTGGAAGATGCCACGTTGAGCGCTGAAGATGCGGCGCATTATGCTCAGGACGCTGGCAATGCCGCAGCCAGAGAAGAGCTACTAGCGCAGGGCAATCCCATTCGTGAGTACTCGCTGGTCGCAAGCGCTGTGCAGTTGGAAGATCATTTGTAAAAGTTTGCGCGCCAGATTTTAACGCATCAGGTTTCGAGAAATGCAGGAGGAAACTCCTGGGAGAGATAGCAATGGAAGATTTTGAATTCAGTACAGAAGTATTGCTTGGCTACGTTTATACCTATGGTTTCAAGCTGGTTGCCGCATTACTGACTTTGGTTATCGGCCTGTGGATAGCCAATGTAATTCTGAATATCGTCAGACGAGTAATGACCAAAAGCAAGGTTGACCCTTCGCTGCAGGGATTTTTATGCAGTCTTGTTGCGATCCTCATAAAAGTGATGGTCTACATCACGGCACTGGGTGTGCTTGGCATACAAATGACCTCGTTCATTGCGATTCTGGGTGCCGCTGGTCTGGCCATCGGTTTGGCGTTGTCGGGTACGTTGCAGAACTTTGCTGGCGGGGTGATGATTCTGTTCTTCAAGACCTTCAAGGTGGGTGACTTCATCGAAGCGCAGGGCCATACGGGCACCGTCCGTGAAATCCAGATTTTCGTTACCATTATGACCACCCCTGACAACAAGACCGTCATTGTGCCCAATGGCCCATTGGCTACTGACTCCCTTATTAACTATTCCACGCAGGTAACTCGACGCGTCGACTGGACTTTCGGGATTGGCTATGGAGACAACATCGATGACGCCTACGCCTTGTTGAGAGAGTTAGTGGCAGCGGACGAGCGTATTCACAAGGACCCCGAGCCGTTCTTGGCACTGCACGCGCTGGCAGACAGTTCCGTCAATATCGTTATGCGTGTTTGGGTGAATGCTCCCGACTACTGGGCCGTGTACTTCCAGATGAATGAACAGGTTTACAGACGATTCCCTGACGCCGGACTCAACATCCCGTTCCCTCAGCGAGATGTGCATATTTATCAGGAGAATTAGATCACAGAAGGAATGTGAGGCAAGGGTTACACTGCGATCGTAGTTTAATGAGACCCACAACCCGCTTGCTAACAAGGAGAGAACAAATGAAAAAGACTTTCATGAGAAAGACATTGGTTTCAATGCTTTTGGCTCTGTTCACGATGATGAGCTTCCAAGCCCCGGCTCTGGCAGATATCGTCAGCACCGAACAATTGGCCATGGAGCAACAAATTCAGATCGAACGTAACGCAGTACTAAGTTTTTTTTCCCGTGACGATGTGAAAGCCCAGCTTGTCGCGCGCGGTGTGGATGCGTCTGACGCCCAAATGCGGGTGGATACAATGACTGCTTCAGAGATTTCTTCTTTGTACGAGCAGATTGATACACTGCCAGCGGGTGAAGGTGCTCTTGGTGTGGTTATCGCGATTATCGTAATTCTCATGCTGCTTGATATTGCAGGTGTTACCGATATCTTCCCAGCGTTATAACTAGTTACAACCAAAGGCACTGGCAGAGTAATAGAATGAAGCGTCCTTTATTAAGATGTTTGATTCTTGTTCTGCCAGTACTGTGGCTGGCTGGATGCGTAGGAGCACCACAGTCAGCCGCGTTGTTACAACAGTACGACAGCGCCAAACAGCTGGACCAAGCTCCCGCTTTTTCCTCCCCTTTCAGTCTCGACAACGTGCCCTTCTTTCCTCAGGAAGAATATCAATGTGGTCCTGCCGCATTGGCAACGGTGTTACAATACAGCGACGTGAAAGTTGTTCCCGATGATCTTGTCTCATTGGTTTATGTCCCCGCCCGCCACGGTTCCCTGCAAATAGAAATGCTTGCAGCACCGCGACGCTACGGAAGAATTTCCTATCAACTACCAGCGACGCTTGAAGCGTTGCTACTTGAAGTTCAGGCTGGTAATCCTGTGCTGGTGATGCAGAATCTCGCGATCACTCAATTCCCACAATGGCATTATGCAGTCGTAGTCGGGTTTGATCTGAACGAAGAAAGGTTGATTCTTCGGTCGGGCACCAAGCGCGATTACCGCCTTAAATTAAAGGTTTTTGAACGTACCTGGAGCCGAGCCAAACACTGGGCCTTTGTGGTCCTACAGCCAGGGGATTTGCCTCATGACGTGAACGAGGTCAGTTATTTTCAATCTGTTTCTTCTTACGAAAGTGTCGGCAACACGGAAGACATAGAGGAGGCTTACCGAGCAGGTCTACAACGCTGGCCCGGAAGTCAGTTGCTGGGAATGGGTTACGGAAATATTGCTTATCGTGACAGGAATCTTGCGCTTGCTAGTGAAGCCTACTCAGCTCTTCTTGAGCACAATCCGAACTACGCCGCCGCACATAACAATCTGGCTCAGGTGCTTTTTGAACAGGGGAAGCTAGAGCAAGCCGAAGTGCATGCACGCAGTGCCGTGTCTGAGGGTGGAAATTTTTCGGAAGTCTACGGTCAGACGCTCAGTAAAATTGTCAGCGCTAAAATTACCAGCAACTGATTCATTCAGAGAGCTGCTTACATATTGTTCCACAATACATCGCAACACACGATGAACTGCCC
>JBBSPQ010000465.1:0-3106 GCA_038258585.1 Pseudomonadales bacterium | reverse complement strand
TGCTGTCGCAGAAACGCCAATCGATTCCCCTGTCTCAGCTCCTCCTCCGAACATTGCAGACCCGGTAGTCAGCGTCACTGAGGTTCCAGGCCTTGACAGTGCAGGCTTGCCTCAGGGATGGAGCGTTAGATTAGGCTCATTTTCAAGTATACCTAACGCGCTCAATCTGGTGGATCGACTTCAAGAACGCGGCCACAAGGCTTACACCCGCGAAATGTCTTCGACGCAGGGAATTTTAACTGCGGTATTCGTGGGTCCAGGAGTCGATCGTGCTGCAGTACAGCAACTGCAACGTCAGTTACAGAGCGAATTCCAGCTTTCCGGCATGATCGTACCTTACGAGATAGATGGGTTATGAGCCGGAGAAATCGATGCAATTGAACTGGGTCGATCTTGTCATCCTACTGATTACCGGGGTTTCATGTCTATTCGGCCTATGGCGAGGGTTTGTTCGCGAAGTGTTGTCTTTGCTGGCCTGGATCGCAGCTTTGCTGATTGCTCGAGTGTATAGTGACGCCCTCGCACCCGCATTCGACAGCTGGATCGACAGTGAATCCATGCGTCACGTCTTCGCCTTTGCTGTGCTTTTCATTGCGACGCTACTGGTGGGTGCTGTTGTTAACCATCTGGTTGCAAAACTGATTAATATGACTGGTTTGAAGCTGACTGACCGGCTATTGGGATCACTATTTGGCATCGCCCGTGGCGTGGTGATCGTGATGGTTTTTGTTTTCTTTGGTGGCAGTTTTTTTGCCACTGAACCTTGGTGGCAGACATCACAGTTTATTCCTTATGGAATAGAGCTAATCGAAATGTCACAGATGTTCATATCGGATAATACGTCGCCGCCCGTGTGAGCTGGCAGCGGCTGTCAAGGATCGACTCCTCTTGTGTTTGTGTGTCAATTGCGTGTCTTTATGGAGTGTGTTGAATGTGCGGTTTAGTAGGTGTCGTTGGCAAATCTGATGTTGCCGTTTGTTTATATGACACATTGACAGTGTTGCAGCACCGGGGGCAGGATGCTGCCGGCATCGCCACCAGTGATAATGGAAAACTGAATCTGCGCAAGGACAATGGACTGGTAAAAGATGTGTTTCGCACTCGTCATATGGAGCGCCTGACTGGGCATATGGGCATTGGACATGTGCGTTATCCGACGGCCGGCAGTTCCAGCCCTGCATTGGCTCAACCTTTCTACGTGAACTCGCCCTATGGTCTTAGTCTTGCTCACAATGGCAACCTTACCAATGCGGCGGAGCTCAGTCGTGATCTGTTCAACGAAGATCTGCGTCACATCAACACAGACTCCGACTCGGAAGTATTGCTGAATATCTTTGCTCATGAACTGCAGCAATTAGCTAAGATGGTGCCGTCAGCAGAGGACGTATTCACGGCCGTGCGTGGCGTTCATCGACGTTGTCGCGGTGGTTACGCCGCACTGGTGATGCTGGTTGGCTACGGTATCGTTGGTTTCCGCGACAAGCATGGCATTCGTCCGCTGGTGTTTGGTAAGCGCATTCGCAATGGCGCTCCCGAATACATGCTGGCCTCGGAAAGTGTGGCGCTGGATTCGCAGGGGTTTGAACTGGTACGAGATGTCGCGCCCGGTGAAGCGGTATACGTAGATGTTCAGGGCAACCTGCATACGCGCATCTGTGCTGGTCCCGCTGAATATACCCCCTGCATTTTCGAGCATGTTTACTTTGCCCGTCCGGATTCACTGATGGATGGAATCTCGGTTTACAAGGCGCGTCTACGAATGGGCGAGAAGCTGGCCGACAAGGTCAAACGTCTGCGTCCGGATCACGATATTGACGTGGTGATTCCGATTCCGGACACGAGTCGTACTGCGGCTCTGGAACTGGCAAACAGATTGAGCGTGAAGTACAGAGAAGGGTTTGTGAAAAATCGCTATATTGGCCGTACCTTCATCATGCCCGGACAGAGTCAGCGTAAAAAATCGGTACGTCAGAAACTCAATGCCATCGAGCTGGAGTTTCGCGGCAAGAATGTCTTGCTGGTAGACGATTCCATTGTGCGCGGTACCACGTGCAGACAGATCATTCAGATGGCCCGTGATGCCGGTGCCAAAAAAGTGTATTTCGCTTCGGCGGCGCCCGCTGTTCGTTATCCGAACGTCTACGGCATCGATATGCCAGCAGCAACCGAACTGATCGCTCACGGTAGGACCGACGAGGAAATACAGGACCTGATTGGGGCAGACTGGTTGATTTTTCAGGATCTGTCGGATCTCATCGCAGCCTCGGCAGAGGGAAACCCGAACATTAACTCGTTTGAATGTTCCGTGTTCGATGGCAAGTATATTACCGGCGATGTTGATGCTGCTTATCTGCAGAAACTTCAAGATGCCAGAAATGATGTGGCAAAAAATGAAGCTGCCGAAGCCGCCCAAAGTGCGAAGAAAAAAGGCGGAGCTAAACAGTACGACGAAAGAGACATCTCGATACAGGCCTGAATCAGGTCGGGGCAACGGGCAAACGCATGACAGCAGGGGTTGAGAGCACTTATCGCGAGAGCGACGAGCATGCCGACGTGCAGGCAAAAATTCACGCGGCAGTGAGCGAGATAGGCACTGTGCTGCTGGGCAAGGAAAAGCAGATCAGGCTGGCAGTGTGTTGCTTGGTTTCTGGTGGACACTTGCTGATCGAGGATTTGCCAGGCATGGGCAAGACTACGCTCGCTCACGCACTTGCCCGAGTATTCGGTCTGGATTTTAGCCGTATTCAATTTACCAGTGATTTGTTGCCGGCTGACATTCTTGGCGTGTCAATCTTTGATCAAGCGTCCGGGCAGTTCAGCTTTCATCCCGGGCCTATCTTTAGGCAACTGATTCTCGCCGACGAAATCAATCGCACAACACCCAAAACTCAAAGTGCATTGCTGGAGGCCATGGAAGAGGGTCAGGTCTCTGTCGAAGGTGAAACGCGACGCCTGCCGGCACCTTTTTTCGTCATTGCGACCCAGAATCCGAGCAATCTGTCCGGCACATTCCCGTTACCCGAATCACAACTGGATCGGTTCCTGATGCGGATTGGGATTGGTTATCCCGATCCGCGTGCCGAGCGAATATTGCTGGAGCATTCCT
>JBBSPQ010000464.1:0-3110 GCA_038258585.1 Pseudomonadales bacterium | reverse complement strand
GCCACCATGATCCTTTCGAGATGGCTGGGGCGCACTGAGCCGTAGAAAAATCCAACGCCCCAAATTTAAAAGACTTGCGCAGAACGGCGCGAGATCCCCGGCACGGAATTAAGGCGACCAAGACCGCAGGCCGCCGGTGCTCATATCGATGAATGGGCCATTGCGAAGTAGCCCTGGCGCGGGATGATTGGGTTAGGCAGATGACTGTCGCCCGACGCCTCACGACGGGAGTTTCTTATGCTCTTTTGGCCCCCGCCCAAACTCGACCGGACTAGCTCAAGCCCGCCCTTGAACGCGTCCATTACTGCCGTTTTCTCGCGTGGCTTCATGCGTCCGTGAATGAGCCCGATGGCTAGATCAGGCAATTGCTCTCTTAGTGTTTCCGCAGTGGCTTCCGCAGCTTGGCATTGCAGGGCCTCAGACTCCTCAATCAGCGTACAGACCCAATAGGCCTGACTGCCATCGGCGCAGGCGTGATGAATGCGTTCGACCACTTCACCGCGTCGCTCGTTGGAAACTAACAATGTGTTGATCGCAGTGCGGCCGGGGGGCAATTCGTCGATTATGCTGCAATCCAGATCGGCATAGGCACTCATGGCGAGCGTACGCGGAATGGGTGTCGCGGTCATGACCAATTGATGCGGAATGAGGTGTGCGGTGGCGCCTTTCTCTCGCAACGCCAAGCGCTGATGAACGCCGAAACGATGTTGTTCATCAATCACGACCAAGCCGAGTCTGGCAAAGGTGACGCTCTCCTGAAACAGCGCGTGAGTCCCGACAATTACTTGAGCATCACCTTGGTTGAAAGCAAACAGCTGCTCTTCACGCTTTTTCCCTTTGACCTTGCCACTCAACCAGCCAACCCTTAAGCCAAGCGGTTCCAGCCAGCTCGAAAAGTTCAGGTAGTGTTGCTCGGCCAGGATTTCGGTAGGGGCCATGATGACCGTTTGAAAACCATTCTCTACTGCTTGCAAAGCTGCCATGGCTGCGACGATGGTCTTGCCGGAGCCGACATCACCTTGCAGCAAGCGTAGCATCGGAGTGGCCTGACTGAGATCATTGGCAATCTCTTTATAGACCCGTTGTTGTGCCCCAGTAAGCGCGAACGGCAGGCCGTTCTGAAATTGAGTAGTCAGTGTCCTTCTATTCTTCAAGGTCGGGGAACTTTGTTTCTCGGCCTGATCTCTCAAACGACGCAGACACAGACGATGGCTCAACAATTCTTCGAAGGCCAAACGTCGTTGCGCCGGGTGTGTTCCATTGGCGAGCCGGTACAGCAAGTCATGTGTTGCGCCATTTGCTGGAGGATGATGTAGAAAGCGAATCGAGTCGGTAAGCGAAGCGAATCCAAGATGGCGGCGAATCGGTTCGGGTAACCAGTCTACCAGCGGATTGCTCTCATTGAGCAGCGCCAACGACTGATCGATCAATGTCCGCAGACGAGGTTGCGCGAGGCCTTCGGTGGCCGGGTAAATCGGAGTCAGGTTGCCGTTGGTGACAGTGTCGATTGCAGGTTGTTGACCCTCTGCAATAAACTGATATTCCGGGTGGTAGAGCTCAAAGCCGGTTTTACCAATTCGCACTTCACCATAACAACGAATCTTTGCTCCTTGTTTCAAGCCATTCTTCTGCGCCGCGCTAAAGTGGAAAAAACGCAGGGTGATAATGCCACTGGCATCTTTAATTCTACACAGCAGGCTGCGGCGACGACCGAACACCAGCTCTGTGGCGATTATCTCGCCTTCAAGCATCAGCTCCATTCCCATGCGACAAGCGGCAATGGGTGAAATCCGGGTTCGATCCTGATAGCGCAGAGGTAAATGAAACAAAAGATCCTGCACAGTGTGCAAATGAATGGCGGCCAGTTTGACAGCCATACTTGGACCAACACCTTTGAGAACAGTGACTGGAGTCTGCTCTAGCTCAATCACTTTTTTGACAGATGTCTGCGGCACGGACGGGGCGACTAGCTGAGTCACAGGAATGACCTCAGCCTATCACTCGCAGAGCCATAATGGCTTCAATTTCCACAGCAGCACCCTTGGGAAGAGCGGCGACTTGCACCGTTGATCTCGCCGGATACGGCATCTCGAAGTAGCGCTCCATGGTCTCGTTTACGGTAGCAAATTCTGCCAGATCGGTGAGGAATATCGTCATTTTGACGATGTCCTGTAAGCTGCCTCCTGCCGCTTCGGCCACTGCCTTCATGTTTTCCAGAACACGCACTGACTGTTCTTCTATGGGACCTTCGACCAGCTCCATGGTGGCAGAGTCGAGAGCAATCTGACCGGAAAAGAAGACGAGGTTATCGACCTGCACCGCCTGCGAGTAAGGACCGATTGCTGCAGGGGCCGCTGATGTATTGATGATGCTCTTATGTGTCATAGCTTTCGTTATAACCTTTGCGATTTTACTGGCTAGGTGTTCGCAGCAGGGCTTGGGGCGCAATGCTGCTTTTGATAGGCTTGACTATTTTACGGCTCTTGACCCGAGTGACTTTACTTACAGGTTTGACTAAGCGAACGCGCTTCATCACTCTTGCTAAATGGATACGGTTACGCACATTGAGTGACAGGTTTACGATGCTGAAGCGCGCATCACGTTCCACGGTGCTGATTTTCTCGATATTCGCCTCTGTGCCGGTGATAGTCGTCGCTAGCTTGGCGATGATGCCACGTTCGTTTTCCAGCTCGACCCGAATTTCCACAGAGAACTCGCCTTCGACATTGGGATCCCAGCGCACCGAAATACATTTCTCCGGGTTGTCGCGGATTTCCGCAATGTTATTGCAGTTTTCGGTGTGAATCACCATGCCCCGACCGGAACTGATGTGACCGATGATGGGGTCCCCGGGAATAGGGTGACAACACTTGGCGTAGTTCATCACCATGCCTTCCGAGCCACGTATCGCCAGTGATGACGTTTTGCTGTCTTTGCCCACTTCGGAAGGAAGATCTGAGTCACCGTATTCTGGCACCATCAAGCGTGCAACTACGTGAGCCATGCGATTGCCGAGACCAATATCTTCCAGAACACTGTCCAGCTCGGTGGCATTGATCAGGCGCAAAACAGTCTTTATTTGGTCGTCAGAAATTTTCTCAAGTTGTGTT
>JBBSPQ010000463.1:0-3115 GCA_038258585.1 Pseudomonadales bacterium | reverse complement strand
GTTTCATCGAGGACTCGCATGAAGAGATCGTGATTAGCGGGAAGGAATTCTGTTTTCACGGACGGAGAGTGGATGAAGCCAGTGCAACCAAAGCACTGCAACGCTGGTTACTGGTACAGGCGCGTGCTGTCCTGCCTCAGCGTACTCGTGCTCTGGCGGAATACCTGCAGACTAGCACCCGGTTGAGAGAAGTGGTATTCAGGAAAACCAAGACTAAGTGGGGGCACTGTACATCGTCGGGACGCATCCAATTCAACTGGCTTATCATGCTGGCTCCCGATGCAATCATCGATTACATGATTTGCCATGAGGTCTGTCATCTGCTGCAAATGAATCACTCGCGCCGGTTCTGGAGTCTCGTCGAGTCGGTCTGTCCGGACTACCGCATCTATGTGAAATGGCTCAGAAAGCACGAACATCGGCTCTGGCTATAAGGTTTTCAAATTCTGTCTAATGTCCGACAAATGAGTCGTACACTGAAAGTTCGGCATACAAGTCAATCATAGTAACAACGGGACACAAGGAATTTATCATGCGCATATCGATAGCACTTTCCGCACTTATTTCTGGCGTCCTTGCTTTTAGTGCGCAAGCACAGGACTTCCTTCACTCTTCTCCCGAAGCAGTTGGGCTTTCGAGCGAGGGGCTCGCGCGAGTTACGGAACAACTACAGGCTCATGTCGATGAGGGACACATTGCCGGTGTGGTTGCGGCAGTGCTGCGCGATGGCAAGCTGGTGTATCTGGAATCGTTGGGCGCAAGAGATATTGATTCCAACAGTGCGATGAATGACGACTCCTTATTTCGCATCTATTCGATGACGCGGCCTGTCACAAGTCTGGCGGCGATGATTCTCTGGGAAGAGGGTAAATTTAAGTTGGAGGATCCGATCTCTCTGTACCTTCCGCAATTTGCTGATCAGAGAGTATTTCTCGACGCGTCAGCCCCCAATATGGCGCAAACGCGTGACAGAGTCGGTGACATTACTGTGGCAGATTTGATGCGCCATACCTCTGGTCTGGGAAGTCGCAGTTCTGATATCTACGTGGCAGAACGGGTGCGCTTGCGTTCAATCACGCTCGAACAAATGACAGACAATGCGGCACGGGTGCCACTCTTTGAGGATCCCGGTACGCGTTTTCGCTACGGCCTTTCCGCAACGATATTGGGACGACTGGTTGAAATATGGTCTGGAATGCCTTTCGATGACTTTCTACAGCAGCGAGTCTTCGATCCTCTTGCCATGACAGATACTGTGTTCTGGGTAGATCCGGCACGTACGAATAGACTGGCAACGGTTTATCGCGCTGGCGCTAATGAGTCACTGCAAGAGTATGAGATGGAAGAAATTCCCTTCACAGAAAAAGTACCGCTGGTCGAGGGTGGTGTCGGACTCGTATCGTCAACTCTGGACTTTGCAAAGTTCTCGCAGCTCTTTCTCAACGGCGGCGAACTGAATGGAAAGCGCATTCTGCAACCGGCCACTGTTGAGTTGATGATGCAGAACAGTATTGCAGATGCTCTGCTGCCTATCGGTGGAGGAGGCTATATGGCTGCATCGGGATGGACGTTAGGGGGTTTTGCCTACGCACTCGAACCCGATAAATATGACCATACCGTCAGTGCTGGAGAAGTGTGGTGGGATGGCTCAGCGGGTACGCGCTTCTGGATTGATCCAGTCGAGAATATTGTTACGGTGGTGATGGCGCAGATTTCGCCCGCCGACGGAGACGGCTTCCGGGAAGAATTCAAGAATGGCGTTTATGATGCCATTCTTGAACATCGTTGAGATCGATATTTAGGTCAGGTGATTCAACCCGGGTTAATTTTAGGTTGTCGATACAACGGTTTGCCGACGGCGCTGTAGCAGCGAAATGCCCAGCGCAACCGCTGCAATGACTAATCCGACCAAGGCAAGCATCGTCTGATTCAGCTCTAGAATGCCACCGCCGGGGATGGCAAACATCAGGCCAGCTATGCAGAGAATGAATCTGGCGAGTAAGCCAAGAGTCTTTTCGCCGAGCTTGCCAAACCCAACCAGATAACCCTGCAGTCCGGCCGATACTAGTGTGACGCCAATGATCGCGGTCACTAGGACTGGCACAATCTGCACCATAGTTCCTTGTAAAAGCATCGCCGGATTGAACACGAAGAAGAACGGAATGAAATAGATGATGGCGCCAAGTCGCATCGCTTCAACACCAACTCTCATCGGCGAACACTGAGCGACCGACGCCGCCGCAAATGCAGACAGTGCAACAGGCGGTGTAATAAAACTGAGCATCCCCCAATACATGATGAACATGTGCGACGCGAGTGGATCGAGACCAGCATTGATAAGTGCCGGTGCCAGAATGATAGCCAGAAATATATAGGCGGCGGTGACGGTCATGCCGATACCAAGAACGAAACTAGTGACAGCTCCCATAATCAGCAGCACAACAACGTTGTCCCCGGCGATATAGACGAGATCGTTTGCCAATGTTCCAGCCATACCGGTTACGGCCAGCGCGCCAATGATCAGACCGATTGCAGCAAGGATGCCGGCGAGCTCAGCCATCAGCTTCCCGGTCGCTGCAATCAGCAGCATCAGTTTTTCCTGAGACAGACGGTTCGAGGTGAACTGGTTGATAATCAAGAGCAGTGCTGTGGCATAGAACGGCGCGGTCGCTTCCTGTTGCATGTAAACCAGCATCCACAGCAGCAGAAAGAACACTGCCAAAAAGTACCAACCTTCGCGGAAAACTTGACTGACTTTGGGCAATTCTTCACGCGGCAATCCTTTCAGATCGTGTTTTGCTGCATAGGCGTCGATCTGCATGAACAAACCAAAGAAATACAACAGGGATGGGACAATGGCGGCGACAGCAACGGTGACATAACTGACGCCTAGAAAACTCGCCATTACGAATGCAGTTGCTCCCATAATGGGAGGCATCAATACGCCGCCTGTCGATGCGCAAGCTTCAACGCCGGCTGCGTAGTGACGCGTAAAACCGGTGCGACGCATGGCGGGTATGGTCATGGGGCCGGTGGTCAGCACGTTGGTGACAGGACCGCCACTCATTGACCCCAACAATCCACTGGAAAATATCGCGACCTTGGCAGGTCCGCC
>JBBSPQ010000462.1:0-3121 GCA_038258585.1 Pseudomonadales bacterium | reverse complement strand
CTTGCTGTTTCAACGCGTCAAACAGTTCCCGGAAAAATCTGCCCAGACGCTAAATGCCTATGCCATTTACGTAGCGTTGCCTGCGTTGATTCTCAATGAAATTCCCAAGCTCACCCTAGACAGTCGTGCTTTGTTGCCAATTGTCGTGGCCTGGCTGGTAATGACATTTGCGGCGTCAGCCACCTTTTTGTGCGCACGCTACTTGCACTGGAGTCGATCGGTGACAGGCGCAATGTTGTTGGTGGTCACTCTTGGCAACACTGCATTCCTTGGTATCCCGTTGGTTGAGGCGCACTTGGGAGCAGATGCCATTTCTTATGCGATTCTCTACGATCAATTCGGGTCGTTTATCGCACTGAACACATTCGGTATTTTTGTCGCGAGTTATTATGAAGAGAGAAGCCACGGGGAGTCGGAACCGGTGTGGCGTAAAATTGTGACATTTCCTCCCTTCTCGGCATTGATACTGGCTTTCGTGTTACGGCTGTTTGAGACCCCTGAATGGCTGGGTGAGTCACTGTCTCGTCTGGCGTCCACTCTAGTGCCAGTGGTGATGGTAGCGGTCGGTCTGCAATGGAAGCTGCGACTTGAAAGAGTTCATCGTTTTCCGTTGGTGTTTGCGCTGGCGCTCCTTCTTGTTTTAGAACCTGCGTTTGCCTTTGGTGTCACATATATCTTCGGGTTCAGCGGACTTGCGGCGAACGTTGCCGTGTTACAGGCAGGCATGCCCGCTATGATTACAGCCGGGGCTCTGGCAACCGCGCATGATTTGGAACCACGCCTTGTGTCTAGCATCGTGGGATACAGCCTGATGCTGTCGCTGTTGAGTGTCTGGAGCTGGCGCTTGCTTCTGTGAAGTCATATCAACATTTGAGTGGTAGCAGATAAGGCGATAGGCGTCTGATACTCAGTCATGTTTCTTGCTGCTCATCCACAACTCTGCTTCCTGTAGAGATGAGAAGAAGCGGATCAGCGGATGGGCGCGATGCTCGTAGGCGAGTTCTTTGAAGCGATCACCGTAAAGTGTTGTATCCGGTACTACCAGTGCAAGCGGTAGGGTAATTGGTGTATTTCTGAAATAATTCTCCAGCCAGACCCGTTTTTAAATCAAAGAATTCGGTCGCGAGTTGATCCGAATTAAGAATCAAGCCGCCTGTGCTCATGCCTGCATTCAGCGCTTCGCTAATGTCGTTGTCAGTACGCACAATCAAATTTTCCTTCACCAGAGTCATTCTCATTGACCTATTCCTGATCAGATTTCCACTTTCAATTTCAATCTCGCCAGTGCGTTATCCCATTGCTGTCCGATACGCTCAAGCGAGCGTCGCGCTTCCTCGATTCGGGTCGGTTCAAACTCCCAAAGACGTTCACGTCCTGCCTTGATATCGCGCACCAGCCCGGCGTTAGCCAGCACCCCCAAGTGCTTGGTGACTGCCTGTCGAGTGATGTTTGTTCCCGCAGTCAATTGCGAGATCGAAACCGCTCCGCCGTTACAGAGAACGGAAATGATGCGCAGGCGGGTTACGTCACCAAGTGCGGCAAATATTGGGGCAAGCTCTTGTGTGCTGCCACCAGTCTCAGTGTGCGGCGACATAGTGTTCAATGTTCTTCATCTGTTCTTCCCAGCCACTGCTGTTCATGCGGAATGCTTCTTTACGTCGCGACAATGGGATGCGATCAAAACCTGACTCACTCACCGACAGTAGAATGCCGTCGTCGACTTCCTTCAGCACAAATTCAACCATTGTGGTTGGCTCTTGCGAGTAGTCGATGTTGGGATCGACTGCATAAGGATGCCAGTGCAGGGAGAGATAATGTTGCGGTTCAATCTTGTCGATCTCCATTTCTGCCAGCAGGTGTTCATACCCCGGATAGGTGATGTGTCCACCGATTTTTTGACCCGGCTCGAAAGTCTTTCCAATGAAATCGACTTTGAACCAGTCGCCAAATTCTTCGGCATTGGAGATGGCATTCCAAACTTTTGCCAGTGGTGCGTGCAGTAATATTTTTCGGTCGATTCGGTCAGTTGGCGAAATCATATATGCTACCTCCGGGTTGCATTAACTCTGACCGCATTATAGTTAAGAGCAACAAAAAGGCAACCAAATTGTTGCCTTTGTGTTGTTCGAGATATAGACAGATAAATCGCTTTCTGTATAGTGCTATTTAAAGTACTATTTGGCGTACTCCTTCGAGGTGCCAAATGAACACACTAACCGCCAATGACTTAAAAACCCGGGGCGTATCCGCCGTGGAAGAAGGCCTACAGACGAACGAAGAGTTGTTGATTTCCGTGCGCGGACAAGAGCGCTATGTGGTAATGGAAATTGAAAAATACAACCGTTTGCGTGAGTTGGAACTGGCCGCCGCCGTGGCCGAGGCCAAAGCTGAATACGACGCGGGCCGTTACACTACGGAAACCGTTGAGGAACATATGAAGCGGGTTACGGATGACCTATAGGCTGATTTACACGGACAGTTATTTGCGTCGCGCGAAAAAATTTTTAAAACGCCACCCCCAGATACTAAGCCAATACGAAAAGACTTTGCAGTTGCTTGAACTAAACCCGCACCATCCCTCCTTGCGGCTACATGATTTGCAGGGTTCGCTCAGCGGTTTGTTGTCAGTGTCGATCAATATGAGTTATCGCATTGTGCTGGACCTGATTATTCAAAACCGCGACATACTGTTGATCGACATTGGCAATCATGATCACGTTTATTGAGCTGCCCCCCGATGATCCATTAGCTCAACGCAGGATAGTCGGTGTAACCCTCTGGACCAGAGCCGTACATTGTTGATGTGTTCAACTCATTGAGAGGGGAGTCATCACGCAGTCGCGTCAATAAGTCTGGATTGGCGATATACAGGCGACCGAAAGCCACGGCATCGGCGTCGCCGCTTGCCAGTATCTCGGTAGCCGTTTCCTTGTTGAGTTGCTCGTTCGCGATGACAGCGCCGCCGAACGCCTTTTTCAGCGTCGGTGTAAGCGCTGGCGCATTGTAATGTTCTCGTGTGCAAATGAAGGCGATCTTGCGCTTGCCAAGTTCACTTGCCACATAACTGAATGTAGACAGCAGATCCGCATCACCCATGTCGTGTGCGTCTGCTCGTGGCGCG